>NZ_JBHTLK010000073.1:0-29075 GCF_042678885.1 Saccharothrix hoggarensis | reverse complement strand
CCGACGAGCAGGTCAAGATCCGCGGCTTCCGCATCGAACCCGGCGAGGTCGAGGCGGTCCTCACCCGGCACCCCGACGTGCGCGAAGCGGTCGTCGTCGCCCGGCAGGACGGTGACCACAAGCGCCTCGTGGCCTACGTCGTCCCGGCCGGGCCGAGCCCGGCGGAGCTGCGGTCGTGGCTGACCGAGCGCCTGCCCGACCACATGGTGCCGTCGGCGTTCGTGGGGCTCGACGCGGTGCCCGTGACGCCCAACGGCAAGGTCGACCGCCGCGCCCTGCCCGCGCCGGACGTGCTCGCCGACACGGGCACGGTCTACCGGGCGCCGCGCACGCCCACCGAGGAACGCGTCTGCCGCGCCTGGGCCGACGTGCTGCGGGTGCCGCGCGTGGGGCTCGACGACAACTTCTTCGAACTGGGCGGCGACTCGATCCTCAGCATCCGGGTCGTGTCCCGGCTGCGCGCCGAGCTGGACCTGCCGGTGTCGCCGCGGGTGCTGTTCACCGCGCCCACCCCGGCCAGGCTGGTCGAGGCGCTGGCCGCGGAGACCGGGGTGGAGGACGCCATCCCCCGCGCGCCGCGCGACGGGGTCCTGCCGCTGTCGTTCGCCCAGCAGCGGCTGTGGTTCCTCGACCAGTTCGAACCCGGCGGCGCGGAGTACCTCTCGCCGTCTATCCTCCGGCTGCGCGGCGCGTTGGACGTCGACGCGCTCGCCGGTGCGTTGACCGCGCTGGTCGCCCGGCACGAGTCGCTGCGCACCACGTTCGACACCGTCGACGGCCGCGGCGTGCAGGTCGTGCACCCGCCGCACGCGGTCGACCTGCCCGTGGTGGAGGTGCCCGGCGGCGAAGCCGGGCTGGACGAGGCGCTGACGGCGGAGACCACGCGGCCGCTGGACCTGGCCCGCGGCCCGCTGCTGCGCCCGGTGCTGCTGCGCCTGGCGGACGACGACCACGTGTTGCTGCTGGCGATGCACCACATCGTCACCGACGGCTGGTCCGCCGGCGTGCTCACCGCCGAACTGGGCGTCCTCTACCGCGCAGAGGTGTCCGGAGTGGACGCCGAGCTGCCCGAACTCCCGGTGCAGTACGCGGACTACGCGGTCTGGCAGCGCGAGCGGTTGGCCGGACCCGAGCTGGAGCGGCAGCTCGACCACTGGCGCGAGCGGCTGGCCGGCGTGCCGCCGCTGGAACTGCCCACCGACCGGCCACGGCCCGCCGTCCGCAGCACCAAGGGCGCGGTGCACCCCTTCACCGTGCCCACCGCGGTCACCGACCGGCTCAAGGACCTGGCCCGGCAGCAGGACGGCACCCTGTTCATGGCGCTGGTCGCCGCGTGCCAGGCGCTGTTCGCCCGCTGGTCCCGGCAGGACGACGTCGCCGTGGGCACCGTCGCCTCCGGGCGTGAGCGCACCGAGCTGGAAGGGCTGATCGGGTTCTTCGTCAACACGCTGGTGCTGCGGTCCTCCGTGGACGGCTCGCGCAGCTTCCGCGACTTCCTGGGGCAGGTGCGCACCACCGCGCTGGACGCGTTCGCCCACCAGGACGTGCCGTTCGAGCGCATCGTCGACGAGGTGCGGCCCGAGCGGGACACCAGCCGCACACCGCTGTTCCAGGTCATGGTGCTCCTGCAGAACAACCCGGAACCCGCGTCCGAGCTGCCCGGTCTGCAGGTGGAGGACCTCGCGCTGCCGGTGGTCGCGGCGAACTTCGACCTCACCGTCGAGTTCCAGGAAGCCGACGACGCCCTGCACGGCGCGGTCAGCTACAGCACCGACCTGTTCGACGCCGCCACCGTCGAACGGCTGACCGGCAACCTGGCCGTGCTGCTGGAGGCCGCCGTCGCCGATCCCGACCGCCCGCTCGCCGAGCTGCCGCTGATGGCGGACGACGAGCGGCGGCACGCCCTGGACGTCGGCAACGACACCGCGCACGCCGTCCCCGACGCGACGCTGCCCGCGCTGTTCCGGGCGCAGGTGGACCGCACACCCGACGCGACCGCGCTGGTGGACGGCGGCGTGGCGCTGACCTACGCGCAGCTCGACGCCCGCGCCACCCGGTTGGCGCGGCGGCTGGTCGAGCGGGGCGTCGGGCCCGACCGGTACGTGGCGATCTCGCTGCCGCGCTCGGCCGAGCTGGTCGTGGCGGTGCTGGCCGTGCTCAAGGCGGGCGGCGCGTACGTGCCGATCGAGCCGGACCACCCGGCCGACCGGGTCGCGTTCGTGCTCGACGACGCCCGCCCCGTGCTGGTGCTGGACGACCTCGCGCGGGTGCGTGAGGACTCCGCCGCCGCCGACGAGGTCGCCGACCTGACCGACCGCGACCGCACCCGGCCGCTCACCACCCGCGACCCGGCGTACGTGATCTACACGTCCGGGTCCACCGGCCGCCCCAAGGGCGTCGTGGTCGAGCACCGCTCGGTGGTGAACTACCTGAGCTGGGCGGGCGAGGTCTACCCGGGCCTGCGCGGCGCGGCGGTCCTGCACTCGCCGGTGTCGTTCGACCTCACCGTCACCACCCTGCTCGGGCCGCTGCTGGTCGGCGGACGCGTCCTGGTCCACGAACTGGCCGAGGACGCGAAGCCCGCCGAACGGGCGACGTTCCTCAAGGCCACGCCCAGCCACCTGCCCCTGCTGGGCGCCGTCCCGGCGGAGCTGTCGCCGAGCGGGGACCTGGTCGTCGGCGGTGAGCAACTGCTCGGTGAGGTGGTGGACGAGTGGCGCCGCGCGAACCCCACCGCCACCGTCGTCAACGAGTACGGGCCCACCGAGGCGACCGTCGGCTGCATGGAGCACCGCGTCGAACCCGGCGACCCGCTGGCGCCCGGCCCGGTGCCCATCGGCCACCCCGCCTGGAACACCCGGCTCTACGTCGTGGACGACCTGCTGAACCCGGTGCCCGTCGGCGTGCCCGGCGAGCTGTGCATCGCCGGCGACGGGCTGGCCCGCGGCTACCTCGACCGGCCGGGCCTGACCGCCTCCCGGTTCGTGGCCTGCCCGTTCGGCGAGCCGGGGGGGCGGATGTACCGCTCGGGCGACCTGGTCCGCCGCCGCGCCGACGGCACGGTCGAGTACCTGGGCCGCATCGACGACCAGGTCAAGATCCGCGGCCACCGCATCGAGCCCGGCGAGGTGGAGGCCGCGCTGCTCGCCCACCCCGGCGTCGCCGAGGCGGCGGTCGTGGCCAGGGACACCGGCCAGGGCCACGCCCGCCTGGTCGCCTACCTGGTCCACACCGGGGCCGGCGCGGACGCGGCGGAGCTGCGGGAGTTCCTGGGCCGCGGCCTGCCCGCGTACATGGTGCCCTCGGCGTTCGTGACGCTGCCCGCGCTGCCGGTGACGCCCAACGGCAAGCTGGACCGGGCCGCGCTGCCCGCTCCGGAGACGCCCGCCGAGGACGAGGGGCGGCACGTCGCACCGCGCACCCCGGTGGAGGCCGCGCTCGCCGAGGTGTGGGCGGCCGTGCTCGGCGCGGACCGGATCGGGGTGCGGGACAACTTCTTCGAGCTGGGCGGCGACTCGATCCTGGTCATCCAGGTCGTGTCCCGGGCGCGCAGGGCGGGGTTGGCCCTGACCACCAAGGACTTGTTCCGGTACCAGACGATCGAGGCCCTGGCCCCCGCGGTCACCGAGGTCGTCGACACCCCAGCGGACATCGCCGAGGTCGTGGGCGAGGTGCCGCTGACACCGATCCAGCAGTGGTTCTTCGACACCCGCGCGGTCGCGCCGCACCACTTCAACCAGTCCATGCTGCTGGAGCTGGACCCCGCGGTGGACCAGCGCGCCCTGGAGCGGGCGCTCGACGCCCTGCTCGTCCACCACGACGCGCTGCGGATGCGCTACGAGCGGGTCGACGGGCGGTGGCGCCAGCACAACGCCCCGGTCGAACCGGTCACCGTCCTCGACCGGCACGACCTCACCGCCGTCGCCGAGCGGGACCGCGAGGCGCGCGTGGTCGAGATGGCCGACCGGGTGCACGCGGGCTTCGACCTGGCCCGCGGTCCGCTGCTCAAGGCCGTGCTGTTCCACGCCGACGGCACGCCGCCGCGCCTGTTCATCACCGTGCACCACCTCGTCGTGGACGGCGTGTCGTGGCGGGTGCTGCTCGACGACCTCGACACCGCCTACCGGCAGGCCGCCCGCGGCGAGGAGGTCGACCTGGGCGCCAAGAGCACGTCCTTCCGGGAGTGGGCGCAGCGGCTCGAACGGCACGTCGCCGAAGGCGGCTTCGACCACGAGCTGGACCACTGGGAGGCCGCGCTGCGGGCGGAGCCCCTGCCGGTCGACCACGAGCAGCCGCAGCCCGGCACCCCGGCCGGCACGGTGCACGTGGCCTTGGGCGCCGAGGACACCGACGCGCTGCTGCACCTGGCCCCCGCCGCCTACCGGACCAGGGTCAACGACGTCCTGCTCAGCGCCCTGGCCCACGCCCTGGCCCGGTTCACCGGGCGCTCCACCGTGTCGCTCGACATGGAGGGCCACGGCCGCGAGGACGTCCTCGGCGCGGACCTGACCCGCACAGTCGGCTGGTTCACCACGCTCTACCCGGTCGCCCTCACGGTGCCTGAGGGGGACGAGCCGAAGTGGCGCGACCTGGTGAAGGCGGTGCGGCGGCAGCTGCGCACGGTCCCCGGCAACGGCTTCGGCTTCGGGGCGCTGCGGTACCTCGGCTCGCCGGAAGCGCGCGAACGCCTGTCGGGCTCCGGCCCGCAGATCGTGTTCAACTACCTGGGCCAGTCCGACAGCGTCACCGACCAGGCCGGCGACTCGCTCTACCGGGCGGTGCACGACCCGATCGGGCAGGACAGCGACCCGACCGACCGCGGACCGCACCTGCTGGAGGTGGTGGGCGGTGTCGCCGAGGGTCAACTGCGCTTCACGTGGTACCACCAGCCCGACCGGCACGACGAGGCCACTGTGCGCCGGGTCGCGGAGGACTTCCTCGATGCGCTGCGCGGCATCGCTGCGGACTGCCGGGGCAGGCGGTGACCACCCCGCTGTCGCGCAACCGCGACTACCGGCTGCTGTGGGTCGGCCAGGCGCTGTCCGAGGCCGGCTCCAGCGCGTCCACCATCGCGCTGCCGCTGCTGGTGCTCGCGCTGACCGGCTCGGCGGCGGCGTCCGGCCTCGTGCTGGGCGCCCGCGCCGCCGCGCAGCTGCTCGCCGGACTCCCGGCGGGCGCCCTGGTCGACCGCTGGGACCGGCGGCGGGTGATGCTGGTCTGCGAGGCGGTGCAGGCGCTCGCGGTAGGCGGGCTCGTCGTCGCCCTGTGGTTCGACTGGGCCGACGTGCTGCACGTGGTGCTCGTGGTCGTCGTCCTCGGCGTGTGCCGGTCGCTGTCCGAACCGGCCGAGGACGCCGCGCTGCCCGCCCTGGTGCCGGAGAGCCAGCTGTCCACCGCGGTGGCGCTCAACGCGGCCCGCGGCTACGTGGGGCAGCTCGCCGGCACCGCGCTGGGCGGCGTCCTGTTCGGGCTGCGGCGCTGGCTGCCGTTCGCCGTGGAGGCGCTGGCGCACGCGGCCGCGTTCCTCGCGTTGCTGTTCGTCCGCATCCCCGCCCGCACCGCGCAGCGGGCCCCTGCCCGGCACTTCCGCCGCGAGGTCGCGGAGGGCCTGAAGTGGGTCTGGGGTCAACCGGTGGTGCGGGTGGTCGCGGTCTGCGCCATCGGTCTCAACCTGTTCTTCCAGGCGTTCTACCTGCTCGTGCTCGCCGTCGCCCAGCAGCGCGGCGTCCCGTCCGGCCAGATCGGCGTCATGGCGGCCATGCTCGGCGCGGGCGGCGTCCTGGGTGCCCTGGTGGCGCCGCGCCTGCACCGGTCGCTGCGCCCGCATCTCTCCATCGTCGGCGCGTTCTGGGCGATCACCGCCTTGATGCCGTTGGCGGCGGTGACCGGGAACGGCTACCAGACCGGTGCCGTGTTCGCCGCGATGGCGTTCCTCGCGCCCACCGCCAACACCACCATCACCACCTACCAGCTCCTGCTCACCCCGGACGAGCTGAGGGGCAGGCTCAGCAGCGTCATGGGCGTCGCCCTCGGCACAGCGGCGATAGCGGGTCCCGCCGTCGGCGGTTTCCTGGCCGAACTGCTGCGCCCCACCCCTGCGATCCTGACCTGCGCGGCCGGCACCGCCCTGCTCACCCTCTACGCCACCGCCAGCCCCACCCTGCGCCACCTGTCCCACCACGAGTCCGCCACCCCGGTGACGTCGAGCGGGCTCCAGTGACACGAGCAGGACCGGCGCTCCCGGCGACGTGACCAACACCTGCCGGACCGCCGGGGGCGGCTCCGGTCCGGCTTGAACCGGGGGAGGGGAGATGGGGCGTGATCCGGAGGGCACCGGCAATGAGCGACGGGCATACGCGTGCACGCCCTCGTGCAGCGCGCCACGCGCGGAACCTCCGCACGCTGGGCCGTGCGGCGGCCACGGCGTTCCAGGAGGTCTGGCCGCGCGATCGTGGCCGAGCCGACCTCGTCACGGTTGGGGATCACGGTGATCAGGTTCGGGCTGGTCCCGGTCAGGCGAACCTCCTCGACCCGGTGCTGGAGCTCCGGGCATCGCGCGGCTCTGTGCTCAAAGCCCGTTACCCGGTCGGCCAGACCGCGTTCCACCTCGGCAGGATCGTGGCTGCACAGGTTCAACACAGGGGCCGTGCCCGCCCTCTCCGGCTACGCAGGGTGTTCAGGGCCGGCGTGCGCGCGCTCCGGATCGCGAAACTAGGCTCGGACGGTGCACTGGGACCAACCTGAACTCGCCGAGCTGTGGCGGCTGGCCCGCGAGACCCTGGAGGGTGGTGGCCGGTCTGCGTTCAGCATTCGCGTCGACGACGAGAAGACCGCCGCGGCGCTCACCGAACTGTTGCGCAAGCCGGTCGCCCATCCCTCCCGCCGGCAGATCTCCCTGGCGCGTCTGGACGAGCACGTCCGTTCGCACGGCAGCACGCTGACCGAGGTGCTGGAAGCGGTGCACGGCAGGCCGATCGGCATGTCCACGGCCGAGGAGGCCTCGACGGCCGACGCCGTGCTGAAGTTCGCACTGCGTCAGCACAACCTGCTGCACGAATCGTGGGCCGCACCGTGGATCGCGCACGTGCGCCGGTACGGCAAGATCCCACAACCGGCGTTGCCGATGCTCGCCAACCAGGCGGCCTGGGTACTGGGCAAGCTCGGGCCGACGACGACCCGGTTCGCCTTGGCCGGCAACGACCTCGACGACGGACGGCCGCTCGCCCGGATCGTGGGCAAGGCGCTCGAACTCATGGGCACGACCTGGGAGCAGGCTGGAATCCTCAAAGACGCCTACAGCGACCCGGTGCTGACCTCCCAGGGCTACCTGACGCTGAACGACACCCTCGAGACCCCGGAGATCACCGTTGTCCGCAGCCCACGCCTGCTCGAATCCGGCGTGCCCGGCCCGTTGATGGTGCTTCCGAAGGGCCTCACCCCACAGGCCAAGCACCACCTCATCGGCAAGGTGGTCCGCTGCCACAACGACTTCACACCGGACGGCGTCCGCGCGACCAACGACATCCTTGCCTGGACCGACGGCACGGCGTGGCGCATGTCAGCGAGCGACTACCGCGAGGCCGTCACCACACTGATCGCCCGGGGCGTCGAACTGCCGACGTTGAACAACGGCCCTGTGGAGGCCACCTGGGATCCCGACCTGGTCAAGACCATGACCACCACGGGCCTGATGGTCACCGAGGAGCACGTGCTGCCGTTACTCCTCTGACGGCGACCTGGGGCCTTGACCCCGAACGCTGGACACCAGACACACTTGGGCCCTGATGGTCAGGGTGGACGAAAGTCCTGTTCAGATGGTGATGAAGCACTATCCGCCGGAGTTCCGGGCCGAGGCGGTCGCGTTGTACCGGTCCCGGCCGGGCGCGACGATCAAGTCGGTGGCGCAGGATCTCGGGGTGTCCGCTCACGGCGCGACCGGCCTGCTCGTAGCCTGAGGGGACATCAACGACCAGGCTCGCCGGTACCTGTCCACCCAGCGTTTCGCCATCAAGGTCTGGAACTCCAAAGACCTCCTGGACCGCGTGTTCCGGCACTACGCCGCGCTGCCCGCGGACCTGCGGGCCGACTGCCCGCTCAAGCAGGTGTGAACCCTGGTGGAAGAGACCGGTTGACGACACCCGACGAACCGCCCGTGCAGGTACATGCGGGAAAGGACGGCTCTTGAAAACCCGACCTGTTGGATGACGCGATGATTGCCGGAAGCATGCGTCTGGGGGCGACCTGCTGTCCGGTCTCGCCCGCGCACGCCCGGCATGCGGCGACGGCGATGACGTGTCGTTCCGCAACGTCCGGGTCAAGGACCTCTCCGGCACCCGGACAGGGCGGTTCACCGGCGTCGGTGGCAAGTGCGTGGACGTCAGCGGCGGGAACAGCGCCGATGGGACGAAGGTTCAGCTGTGGACGTGCAACGGCACGAACGCGCAGCAGTGGACCGTGCCGGGTGATGGCACGATTCGCGCGCTTGGCAAGTGTCTGGACGTGCGGTCGGGTGGCACGGCCAACGGCACGGTGACGCAGCTGTGGACGTGCAACGGCAGCGGCGCCCAGCAGTGGGTCGCGCAGGCCGGCGGAGCACTGCGCAACCCCCAGTCCGGCCGCTGCCTCGACGGGTCGGGCGGCAGCAGCGCCGACGGCACGGCGCTGCACATCTGGGACTGCCTCAACGTCGCCAACCAGAAGTGGACCCTGCCCTGATCGGATGGCCCACGGCAGTCCGCCGATGGGGTCCCGCCGCGGTCGAACCCGCGGCGGGACCCCATCGGGTTGCCCGGCAGCCATCCGGCTGTCCGCGATCTACACCGGGTCGGTGCGGATCAGCAGCAGGAGTGGGGGTTTTCCCCACCTGCGGCAACTGGAACCGGTGCGGCGTTGCGCCGGGCAGCTGCGCGAGGGGAGTGCGCTGGCCGGTCCGGCGCAGGAAATTCCGTACCGGCCTGGCCGAGTTCACCAGAGGGCGGGCCACCGCGTGACACGGAAGCGTGGTCGCCGGCGTGACGCGGACTGTGAGGCGCCTCGCAGAGGAGGCGAGCGTCCACGTCTGGGATGTGCTGTGCGTCTCTGTTTGGAGGCGGCTGAGGGCGGAACGAGGTCAGAATTCGGGATCCCCCTCGGCAGACACCGAGTCCGAGGGATCGCAGTCGATGACAACCCGGCTCACCGGGCGATCACATCGGATCCTCCGGCGGTGTCGGTAGTTCGTTTCGGATGGTCGTCAACTGGGTGCGCAGCCTGGTCACGGCATGGTGGACCGAGGATCGGACTTCGACGGGATCGGGCGCGGCCGGTGGATCCCCCAGGATCGACCCTGGCTGCTCAAGGTCGTTGCTCACGCCGCCGCATTACCCCGACAGGCGTCCCGCCAAACGACGCGACACCCCGACAGGCCGTCGGCGGCCCGTGCGGCGGTGCTGCTCGTCCTGGCGCGCGTTGTGGTTGCCGCGTTGGCCTACCCAGGACATCGGCTGCTTGGGCGGGCGTGTGCTGTTCCAGGAAGAGCTGATCGGGCGTGTTCGCGAAGTGTGCACGGCCGACGAGGGCTGGACGCCGCGCCGATGTACGCCTCGTTCGCTGCGGACGAGGCGGACAAGCACAGTGACGTCGAGTTCTGGCTGTTCTTCACCACGCGGAGACGCGCCGAGATCCACCTGCGGTCGTGGTGCGCCGACATCGCCCCGGTCAGCTACGGCTTGCTCAACGAGTTCGGCACCTATGTGGCGTTCTTCCCCGGCCTCGTGCGTGGCGAGTTCCACTTCGCGACCCGGACGGACGCCGGGCGGCATCGCGGAGGGCGGCGGCATAGGCAATGATCCGCGACGACGGCTTCAGGGCGGGACAGGCTCGCCGAGTTCACGCCGGCACCTTGACGACGAGCGCTCCGGGGTCCACCTCGACCTTCAGCGACTTGGTCGTGCCGCAGACCTCTCCGTCGACCTCGAACGGTTTGGTGCGACTGCTGCGCAACTCCAAGCGCCGGAACCGGAACCGCTCCACCGCCGGCCCGTCCACCCGGCGGGAACCGATCAGGCGTCCCGCCGTGACAAGCCAACCCCCGGCGCGCACGTCACGCAGCAACGCCAGGTCCAGGAGCCCGTCAGCGGGATCCGCCTCCGGCAAGAGGGAAACCCCGCCCTGCAAGGCGCCTATGTTGCCGACGACCGCCCCCAGGACGCGGCGGGTCAGCCAGGGGCCGTCGTCCAACCGGACAGCCACCCTGCTGGCGCCCGACCTCAGACCCTTGAGGACCGCTGGTACGTATGCGGGCCACCCCAGGAGGCGCTTCATCCTCGGCGAGGTGTCGCGGACCATCTCCGCGTCCAGACCGATCCCGCCCATGCCGACAAAAGGGCGTCCGTCCAGCACACCCATGTCGACGCGGCGGTCCGCCCCGTCGAACGCCGACGTGACGGCGTCCTCCACCCCACTGCCGACCCCCAGGTTCCGGGCCACGAGGTTCCCCGTGCCGATCGGCACGATTCCCATCGCCACCTCGGTGTGCGCCAACCCGGCGGCCACCGCGTTCACCGTGCCGTCCCCACCACACGCCAGGACCAGCCGCGGGTGGCCGCGCAGGGCGAGTGCCGTCACGCCCGACCCGGCATCGTCACAGGTGGTCTCGAACCACTGCGGCGCGCACCAGCCCCGGTCCCGGGCGGCACACGCCACCAAGTCCCGGAACCCGGAGTGGTCCACCACGGCGCCCGGATGAACGACCACCGCCACACGAAGCTTGTCCTGCCCTGGATGCACCCGAACCACCTTCACGAGGTCGACACCGGACCGGATGCCCTGCGACAGGCGAACGTACACGTGGACGTGACGCGCAAAGCGCCGCAGACCCGGCCGGGCCGATCCACAGTCACGCCCGTGTCGCCCGCGAAGTCCTGGGCAGTCGGCTGGACCGGCGGAGTGGTTGCTGGTAGCAGGCTTGTGCTGGTCCGAACGGGTTCAGCCGATCTGCGACCTTGATGCTGTGGTCAAACAGCCGCCGGCGCACGGGGGAGTGCCCGCCGGAGGGCTCAGGTGCCGGGTTTCCGGTATCGGAGCGGGACCTTCCTCTTGCGTCGCCTGCTTGGCAGGACCGGACCGGCGACGCGCGCGAAGACGAGCACCCACAGCGCGAAGTACGGGAACAGCAGCACCCCGCCCAGGCCGGCGTACGGGCGTTCGCGGGGGTTGATCGCCCGGTACCCGCGCGTGGTCTCCACGGCCACCTCGCGGCCGATGTGCTCGGGAGTGAGGAAACCGGCCTGCATCGTGCGGGTGACGCCGTCGGCCCGCTGGGTCACCTTCGCCGTGCACGTGTACCAGTAGCCGAAGCCCTTGTAGGACACCGGGCCTCGGCGTTCGCAGGACTGGGCGACAGCGGCGTAGCCGGACCCGCCGGGGTCGCCGACCTCGATCGTGTCCCAGAACGTGAAGAAGATCGTCGCCCCGAGCAGGTAGCCCATGACGGGCAGCAGCACGAACGCGACGAGGCGGTGGAGGACCGCCTCCCGCCTCCCGCCTCCTTCTCCTCTTCCGCCTGCGACTCCGGCCACGTCTTCCACCCGCCGTTGTCGATGATCTTCGCTCCTTCCTTGCGGAACTCACCGACCGCCTTCGGCCCGATGTCCCTCGGCAACCCCGTCACGCCGTCGACGACCGACTGCCTGGCACCCGTCCACGCGTCGTTGGCCATCGCGCCCCACGAGAAGTCGGCCATGTGGCGGGCGATGTCGGCGTCGGCGCCTCGCTTGAGGACGGTGACGAAGTCGTCGCCGCGCTTGGCCGGCGCGGTCTGGGCGTTGCCGAGGATCCGGTCGAGCTCGCCTTCGTATTCGTTCAAGATCCGCTCAGGGTCGGTCATCATCCCCCGGATGTTCACGACTCAACGTCACGGGAAGGTAGCGGAACGTTCGAAGCTCGATGGCCGAATGGCGGATCGACCACCGGTGCTTCACCTGATCGTGACCGCGACCGCGGTGCTGGACACCGGGCGGTGGTCGGCGAACAGGGAGCCTCGGGCACGGTGCCAGGTCCCGGCGAGGCGACGCCATCGCGCTGCGGACGTGGCCCGGCATGACCAGCACGACGCTCAGGTGCGGTGCGTGCGCCCGGAAGTCGACGCAACGACTGGGTGAAGACGTGGAAACTCAGTCCACCCGAACTGCCCGCTCGGACCCAGGTGGCCTCTATGCCGGTGCTGCTCGTGCCGAGGCCGAGTACTACGCCCATGCGGCTGGGGATGCTTCGGTCGCCTTGAAATGTATGACCCTCTGCCCGCGGCGGGAACCAAGATTTCAAGAGACCACCCCCGTATGCGCCGGGAAGACACTTGTTCGCCAGGCACTTTACTGGTCCGTTGGTGATTCTGGCATTTGTCGCTGCGTCGTGAGCGGGATTCGGCCCGCCGGGTGCTGTGCCGGTGTGGCGGCGTCGGTTGGCAGAGGTGAGTCCGCCTGCCCGCCGTGTCGAGTATGGCCGCCGGTACGCACGCCAGAGTCGTGAACGCCTGGTGACGTACCGACGTGGCCCAATTTCCGCATCAAGGGAGGTTTGAACTTCGACGACCGCGGGAAAGCGGACTGCGGGAGTAAAATGGATCTTGTTGGACGCGCCGAACGGAGTTGAACCGCACATCCGCGATACGCCCGCGACCGCGAGATGACCGAGCACGTCCGCATCGCGCTGCGATAAGGCGCGTGCCAGGGCGGAACGACGGATCACCCGGCGGGAGCCGGGAAGGTAGCCTGGCCCCTATGTGACGCGGTGTGCCAATCACATCCGCTCGTTCAAAGTCGGGTCGAGGCTTGGCGCGCCGGTGCGCGTGGTCTGCGCCCGAGCGGCGGTGACGTCGAGAGGAGCCGGGCTCATGGGTTCCGGCAGCGGGGAGCAGAAGTGACCGCACCGATGGGCGCCGACCTGACCGGTCTGGTCAACGGCATGGGTGTCGTGGCGTGGGAAGCCGACGTGCGTTCGCGGCGGTTGACGTTCGTCTCGCCGCACGCCGAGGTGCTGCTGGGTTATCCGCCGGAATTCTGGTCCGGTGACCTGGACAGCCTGGTCGGGTTGATCCACTCTGACGACCGCGCCGAGGTGTGGCGCGCGTGGCGCGCCGGCGTGCTCCAGGACTACTTCGAGGTGGAGTTCCGTGCCACCGCCGCGGACGGCCGGCTGATGTGGCTGCGGTGCCGGGTGCAGGTGGTGCACGGTGACGCCGGAGTGCCCGTGCGGGTGCGCGGGATGCTGGCGGACGTGACCCGGCGCCGGACGGCGGAGCAGGGGGACCGCTTCCTCGCGGCGCTGGAACGGGAACTCCAGGGGGTGGACGACGCCGAAGAGGTCATGGCCACGGTCACCCGCCTGCTGCGGGCGCACTTGAACGCCGACCGGTGCGCCTACGCCCGGGTGGAGGACGACGAGGACCACTTCGTCATGAGCGGTGACCACGCCACCGGGTTGCCTCCGCTGCGTGGCAGGTTCGCGATGTCGGCGTTCGGGGAGCAGGCGCTGCGGGCGATGCGGGCGGGACAGCCGTGGGTCGTCGTGGATGCCCTGCGTGATCCCAGGCTCACCGACGAGGACCGCGACGCATACCGGCGGACCGGTATCCGCGCGGTGGTTTCGGTTCCGCTCTTGCGCGGCGGCCGGTTCGTCGCCGGGTTGGCGGTGCACCAGGCGTCGGTCCGCCACTGGACGCCGGCGGAGCTCGAGGTGATCACCGTGGTGGTCCACCGGTGCTGGGAATCACTGCAGCGGGTGCACGCCGACCGGGCCCGGAGGGAGAGCGAGCAGCGGTACCGGCTGCTGGTGGAACGGGCTACCGATGCCATCTGGGTGCTCGACGGGGAGTCGAGGTTCGTCGAGGTCAACCCGGCGGCGTGCGTTCTCCTGGGCCGCACTCGCGACGAGTTGGTCGGCACGAGCGTCACCGACCTGGTGGTGTCCGTCCCGGACGGCCGAGCGAGCGCGGACGTCGATGCGGCCGGCGATCACGTCGTCACCGAGGTGTGGCAGGTGCGCCGCGGCGACGGGACGGTGATCGCGCTGGAGCTGAGCATCCAGAGCACCCCGACCGGGGTGCAGGCCATCGGTCGTGACGTCACCGAGCGGCAGCGCGTCGAGGCCGAACGCGAGCTGCTGCTGCGACGCGAGCACGAGATCGCCGCGGCCCTGCAGCGGAGCCTGCTGCCGCGCGAGCTGCCGACTCTGGACAGGTTGGCGATCGCGGCCCGGTACCTGCCGGCGTCGACGTACGCCCAGATCGGGGGCGACTGGTACGACGTCCTCGAACTCGACGGGAACACCGTGGCGCTGTGCGTGGGCGACGTCGTGGGCAAGGGGCCGTCGGCGGCAGCGGTCATGGGGCAGCTGCGCAGCGCTCTGGCCGGCTACCTGCTCGAAGGCCGGTCCCCGGCCGCCGCGTTGGAACGCCTGGACGTCTTCGCCCGGAGGGTCGACGGTGCCGCCGGCAGCACCTGTGCCTGCCTGACCCTCGACCGTGACACCGGGGTGCTGCGGTGCGCGACGGCCGGGCACCCGCCGCCGCTGGTGGCGCACGCCGAGACCGTGTGGTTCCTCACCGGCGGTCGGGGGCCGGTGCTCGGCGCGCCTGGCGGTGCCCGTTACGTCGAGCACACCGTCGACCTGCCGGTGGGCGCGTCGGTCGTGCTCTACACCGACGGTCTGGTGGAAGACCGCGACCTCCCGATCGACGACGGGTTGGACCGCTTGCTCGCCGTCGTCCGCGATGCCCGCGCGGCGGCTCCCGACGCGCTGACCGACGCCGTCACCGACGTCCTGCTCGTCGACGGCCAAGACGACGACGTGGCGCTGGTCGTCGCACGCTACCTACCTCCGCCGCTGGTCGGCGCCCTGCCGGCCCAGCCCGCCTCGCTGTCCGTCATGCGGCGCGGCGTCGAGGCGTGGGCGGCCGCCGCGGCACTGTCCGAAGACCTGCTCGACGACCTGCAACTGGCGTTGGGGGAGGCCGCGGCCAACGTGGTCGACCACGCCTACCCGCCAGGCCAGGAAGGAAGTCTCGAGTACGAGGTGGCCAACACCGCCACTACCGTGCACGTCACCGTCCGTGACCACGGCAGGTGGCGACCGGTGCCCGCCGATCCCGGCTACCGGGGACGTGGAACTGGGATCATCCGGACGCTGGCCGAGCAGGTCGTGTTCGAGCAGGGCGAAGCCGGCACCACCGTCGACTTCCACCTCAGCCTGCGACCCGGTGTCCCGGCGCCGCCCGTGCGACCGGAGGAAGAGGTCACGGGTCTGCTGGACGACCCGGCCGGCGGCACGACCCGTCGCGTGCGGCTGACCGGTGACCTGGACCTCGACACCGTGCGCGAGGTGCGCGCACCGCTGCTGTCCCGCGTCGGCGACACCGACCAGCGGCCGGTGGACGTCGACCTCACCGGACTGCGCTACCTCGGCAGTTCCGGCATCGCGCTGCTGCTCGACGTGTCGGAGGCGGCCACCCGCGCCGGACGCGCGCTCACCGTCCTGGTCTCCGAGGGCTCCGCACCCGCGCGTGCCCTGTCCGTCGCGGGCTTGGACGACGGAGACCTCGCCGAGTCCCTGATCGTCCGCACCGTCCCCCAGATGCCCTGACGTCCTCACCGTCGCATACGGCCCGTGGCTCCACTTGTCGGCCTCGCGCTTGTGCGTGTTACCTGGTCGCGCGTCGACCTCGGTGACGACACCTCGGCGCAGGTCGCCGCAGGCGGCGTCCTCGGGGTGGTCGTCGGCGGTTCGTCGTACTGCTGTTGAGAGCTGGCCTCAGTTCTACGCAACCATTACCACGGTCGGACGCCCTGATTGGGCGCGCGGGCCTGGCGTACCTTGGTGATGTCAGGACTGTCCGGCGAAGCGGCCCAGCTAACCCTCGGAGTAGCGGGAGGTGCAGATGGACGACGCAGACAACCGAGGGTTCGAGCCCGCTCCCGCCGAGATCGGCGTCCGCGTGCGGACGATTCGGAGGCGTCGCGGACTTTCCCTCGAAGCTGCCGCCGGGCTGGCTGGAATCAGCAAGGGCTACTGGTCGATGCTGGAAAGCGGTCAGCGTCGGTTCGAGCGCCGCGGGTTGTTGGAGGACCTGGCCCGCGTGTTGGGCTGCTCCGTAGCGGACCTCACCGGGCAGCCGTACCTGCCGGGCGATCGCGCGAGCGCCGAAGCCCTCGCCACGCGGCCCCGATCTCGGTCGCTCTCTACGACACGACGTTGGACGACGTCCCCGACGTGGCGGCTCGACCCCTGCTGGAACTCGTGGCGTGGGCGGCACGCGCGAACGAGTTCACCGCCCACAGCCGCTATGCCGCGGCCGGACGTGACCTCGGCGTACTGCTCACCGACCTCCACGTGCACGCCGTCACAGGGAACGGCGACGACCGCCGGACGGCGCTCACGGCCCTGACAGAGGCATGTTTGGCGGCCTGCGGAGTCGCGCGCAGCCTGGGCAACGCGGACCTGGCCGTGACCGCAGCCGCGGGTGGCCAGGAAGCCGCAAGACAGCTCGAATCCCCCTCCCTCACCGGTTTCGCCGCGATGACCAGCACCGGTGCCCTCAGCCGGTTGGGCGCTCGCCACCGGGCGCAGCAAGTCGCGAGGTCGGCGCTGGAAAGCCTGGTCGACGTGGCGGACCCCACCGCACCGGACACCGCGACGGCCGAAGCCGCAGGGATGCTTCACCTGTCCGCAGCCCAGATGGCCGCGAAGTCAGGACGACTTCAGGACTCGGCGGCGCACTTGGCCGAGGCCGCCGAGTTGGCGCGGCGAACCGGCGAGCGCAACTCCTTGTGGTTCAGCTTCGGCCCGTCGAACGTCCAGGCGTGGGCCTTGTCGATCGCGGTCGAGTCAGGGCAAGGCCCCGCCGAGGCGGAACGCATCGAGGCGACGCCCGGCTACGCGGACGCCTTGACCGCCGCCGACCGGCGCGCCGCGCTGCACTTCGACCTGGCGCGCGCCTACGGCCAGGCAGGCGGCACGCGCGACACCGAAGCGCTGCGGCACCTCGACACCGCGGACCGGATCGCACCGGAACGCATCCGCCACGATCCGGTAGCCCGTGAACTTCTCGCGGAACTGGACCGGCGTGCCCATCGCCAGTCCTGGGAGCTTCGGTCGTTGAAGAACCGACTCGGCGTCCGTTCACACATTGTGAACCTTTGACACGGGCGTCATGGCGTTCCGCTGTGCTTCTCGTTCTGCTCGGTGCGGTTGTTGTCCTCGGCGTCACCTGGCGCCTGCACGTCGCGGGCCGTGCGGTGCTGCCCCGCTGCCAGGCTGCGTGCGCCCCTTGCCGCAGACTCGGCTCGTCGGTCGGTGCCGAGCTATGCGGACGACGCAGGCCCGACGAATCCCTTGCCGCGCACCTTCGATCAACAGTCGGCGATGGCTCGTGCTGTTCTCGACCGGCCCGCGCGGTCCCACAGCCGATGGAGGGATCGTGAACCTGATCGGGCCCGGTGCCGCCGATGCGGCGGCTGCGTACCCAGAGTTGCGACACCTGGTGGACCTGCGAGAACGCGGCTGGAGCTTCCTCCCCGTCAAGCCCCGCCGGACCAGATCGACGGGTTTCGACGTTGGCACGGTGGTTGGCGTGACGATCCGGATCAAAGACTCCGGCACTGCTTTAGGGCTTCAATTGGATCGTGACCACGCGATCAGCGCCTTGGCCCGGTTCCTGAGCATCGGGATTGACCGACGGGGCCGGACCTCAGTCCGGGTGGGTGAGATGTGGGATGTGCTCACCCACCCGGCGATCGGCGAATGCTTCGTCTCAGAACGGTCACGCGATGACCGTTCACCCCAGTTGCGATTGAGTCGTACGGTGCCGTCGACGTCCGTCTGTCTGACGAGGCGGGCGTGCGCTGCGGCACTGCACTAAATCAGCACGGGTGCTGACCGGGGGGACCGGATTTGACCGTCGACAGAAAAATCTGCCAATGGTCGATCGGGAACTTCAGATATGCACCAGCGGGATTTCGTGAGTTTCGGACGAAAGCGAGATCCGTTGAACGTGCGAGTTCAATACAGTCGGGGTTTCCGCCCCCGGAGCTTGAACTCTTGCGCCAAACCAGGCCTTGTGGAGCGTGCTCCGCAAACTCCGAGGTTTTTCGCTGCTGCACATGCGCCCCCTCCGCTGCGGGCCAGCCGGGTCCGGATTTAGGTTATCGGGCCACTCTTTCGACCTCTACCGCCGACTGATGGAGGCCGATTGCTCCATTGTCAGCAGCGCTGATCGTGGTTGAGCGGTGGCGTGGGGCGATCACCGACAATTGCGGTCCTGTGACGTGGTCAGTGCGCTCCTTCGTTGAATGAATCCGTAATAATGCGGTCGATGAAGATGTCCAGTTCGTCCGATGGTGTGGCCACGGCTTCGAGTTCGATGAACGCCTCGACGTAGCGACTGGCGTCTTCCGGGCTGTTCTGGATCAGAATGCTCCGGGACTTCCCGGCCTGGTCGATGTAGATCGCGTGATCCTGATCGTCGCCCGCCGGGAATTCGAATACCGTGAACGCGCTCTCCATTCCGCGGTGCAATCCCTTGTCGAAACCGATCACCTGAATCGACACGAAGGGAAGCCTGTTGAGTTCCTTAAGTCTGACCAGTTGCTTCCTCATAACCTGGGGGGTGCCGATCTGGCGACGAAGAGCAGATTCATCGAGAATGAAGAAAGCTTGCTGGTCTCCTTTGTCGTAGAATTTGTCCTGTCGCTCCATCCGAATTTCGACACCACGTTCGATGCCATCCGTGTCATCGGGGCTGTACAGGCTGACCACTGACCGTGCGTAATCCTCCGTTTGAAGAAGGCCTGGAACGAACAGCGGCTGGAACTGTCGTATGAGGGTGGTCGAGTCCTCCAGTCCCAGAAAGGTTACGAATGGCTGCGGCAATCGCGGACGGTACCTGTCCCACCATGCCTGCTGCTTTCCGGACCTGGCCATGTCGACCAGTTGCTCCACCGTGCTCTCGTCGGTGACCCCGTAGAGCTGCAATAGGGCGCGCAAGTCCGTCAACGAAATTCCTACGGCGCCGGTCTCGATACGAATCAGCTTAGAAAGTGACCATTCCAAACGGTCTGCCGCATCTTTTTGCCTCAATTTTGCGGCTTCGCGGGCCGCTCGTAGTTCCGCACGCAGTTGGCGTTGTTGGGTGACTGGGTTGCGGCCTCTGTCGACCAAGGCGGTTCCTCCCAGGGGCGGACGAGTGGTGCCGGCCACCTAGCCGTATGCTTCCTAGCGCGGTGGCACCTGGCTACCATCTGACTGGCAAGATGCTACATGGCAGATGGCGAGGTGGCTTAGGAGGTGGGGTTGTGAAGATCGACACCCAGGGCCCCACCTTCCACTTCGACCCCAGGTTGTTGCTCGTCGCGCGCAACCTGACGTCGTTGAACCGCATTGGCACTGTGCTGAAGGCTCTGACGAGCACCTGGTGGTCGATCGACGTCGTGATCGACGAAGGCTCGCAATACGCCGACGGCCTCGATGAACGGATCCGCGAGCTGGGCTTCCGGCGGATCGGGTGGGAGCAAGCGCGCGCAGGCACGTGGAGCGTCATCCTCGCGGCCCACGTCAACGGCAAGCTCGCCGAACTCACCGGCCCCATGCTGGTGGTGGCCCACGGGGCGGGCTACAACCGCCGGGTCTTCAGTTCGACCCACGACCCGCAGTCCTCCGCCGGGCTCTCCTGTCATGAACTCGTCGCCGGAGGCAGGGTGTTCGCCCAGGTGATCGGTCTGAGCCACGAGGAGCAACGCTCACGTCTGTGCCCCGCGGCGCGGCCCAAGGCCATGCTGATCGGTGATCCGGTGTTCGACCAGATGAACGCCTCGCGGAAACGGAGAAAGCGGTTCCGCAGGATCTTCGGCGTCGACGACCGGCGCACGCTGGTCCTGGTCAGCTCGACCTGGAACGGGCACTCGCTCATCGAAAACCACCGGGACCTGGTCCGCAGGCTGGTCGCCGAGTTGCCCCGGCACCAGTACCAGGTGGTGCTGGTGCTGCACGTCAACGTCTGGACGAAGGTCACGAGGGCCGGACTCGAGATGGCCTTGGGGCACGAGCTCGCGGCGGGCCTGCTGATCGTCCCACCGGAGGGGAGCTGGCAGGCCGCCGCGATCGCTGCGGACGTGATCATCGGTGACCACGGCTCGGTCACCTTCTACACCGCGAGTGTGGGTGTGCCGCTCCTGCTCGCCACTGACGGCTCCACCGAGGTCGACCCAGCCTCACCGATCGCCGACCTGAGGGACGAGGCCGACCGGCTGGACCTGGCCGCTGACCTGCGCGTGCAGATCGACTCTGCCGTGCAGCGCCGTGACGAGGACAGGTTCGCCGCTGCCGCCGATCGGATGTTCGGCAACCAGGGGCGGTCGTGGTCGACGCTGCGTGACGTGCTCCACGAGTTGGCGGGTCTCGCTCCGCCGAAAGAGGAACTGCACATGGTGCCGATCCCTGACCCGGTGCCGATCCGGGGCGCGTACGTCTCCACGGCCCTGAGGGTCAAGACGGTCATCGACCCGGCGCCGTTCGACACCCACTGCGAGGTGGAGTGCTTCCCCGCCGTCCTCGCCTCCTCGCAGACCCGGCCGCACTCGGTGCTCCTGGTCGACACCGAGGAGGTCGACCCACGCTTCACCGAGAACGCCGAGATCGTCATGAACCGGGACGCGGGGTCGCTGCACGAGGCGCGGCACTGGTTCGTGCAGGGCACCCGTGATTGGCCGGGGGCCGCCCTGCTGGTGGCAGTGACGGGGGAGGAGACCCTGATGCACTTCGTCCCAGACGGCTTGGTGCTGCGCACGGCGCCCGGCGTCGACCCCGTTCTGCTCGCAGCGGCCGTCTACCAGTGGCACGTCGACGGGCTTGGTCTGGACGACGAGGTCGAGCTGCGGATCGGGGCGAGCGGGGCGGTGCGCGCGACCATGGTGCGGCCACTGCTGCCGCTGCGCTCCGCCTGACGTCAGTCCTCCTGCTCCGGACGTCGCCCGAGGTCGATCCACCGTCGCACCTCGGCGCTGCGCGGACTGCCCGCGTCGACGTACAGCTCCAGCAGGCGGTGCGCGGCCGTGCGGAAACGGGTCGTGTCGTGATTCTCCTGGGCCACCCCGACCAGCACCTCCAGCGCCTGTGCCTCCTTCACCGGCTGGTTGCGTCTCCTCGTCGTCTGGACCGCTTCCTCCAGTTGGGTCGCGGCCTCTTGCTCCCGGCGCAGCCTGTGATAGGCCTGGGCCAGGACGATGCGCACCCTGGCCGCCGCCATGTCGTCGTCTAGCCGGAGCATGGTCTCCAGTGCGTCGTCCAGGACGGGAACAGCGCGTTCCTCCAGGCTCGCGCGCACGAGGACATCACCCAACTGATAGGACTGCATCGCATAACCGCGCTCGTCGCCGAGGTCCCGCTGTGTGCTCACGAGGTCCTCGAAAACGCTGACCGCGTCCCCGTAGCGTCCCTGTTCCCGGTACAGCAGCCCGGTCGATTCCAACACCACCGACATGGCACGGGGGTCGTCGGAGGCCAGCCGTCGGGCGATCTCCAACTGCTCGTGCGCCGCGGCGAACTCGTGCAGTTCGATGTGAGCGCGGGCGAGCTGGTTACGCATGCGCACTTCCGCCGTCACGTTGCCGCACTGGTGTGCCGCCCGCATTCCCAATTCGTGCGATTCGACCCAATCCGCGAAGTTCTTGTCGCTGTGGTACAAAGCCCACATCGATTCGCACATCGTCCACACGGTCTCGTGCCACTCGAGTTTGTCTGCGGCACGCATCGCCGCCAACAGGTTCGTCCGCTCGACGCGCAGCCACTCCATGCCGGAAGCCGCGTCGAACCGATTCTCCCACCCGGTCAGGTCGTGTTCGCCCGAACGCCACCTGTTCCCCAGAACCGCCACGTCCGCGGCCGCCGCGCCCTTCGCGTACCACTCGACGATGCGGCCCAGGGTGGTGTCGCGCTGGTCGGCGCTGTCGTCGACCTCGGCCCGTTCACGGGCGTGCAGGCGCACCAGGTCGTGGAACCGGTAGCGACCCCTGTCCAGTTCCTCGACCAGGTTCGCCGTGCACAGCAGTTCCAGGTCCGTCCCCGGTGTCGACGTCGCCCGACCGCCAGCGACCACGGCCACCTCGTTGCCGAAGTCAGGACCAGGGTGCAGGCCCAGGCGACGGTAGAGGACGCGGGCGGACTCCGGCAGGTCCGCGTAAGCGGTGTCGAACATGGTCCTCACCGGACTTCCCCCTGGTTCGATGGTCAGGCGGCCGAGTCGTTGCCGGTCGTCGGAGAGGTGGTGCACCAGTTCGGCGGGCGTCCAGCGCCGCGGCTGGGCCAGGCGGGCACCGGCGACGCTGAGCGCCAGCGGGAGGCCCGCGCACAGGCGCACCAGCTCCCGGATGCTCGTGCTGTCCTGTTTGGCCGTCGAGGTCATCCACTGGGTCACCAGGCGCTCGCCGTCTTCGGCGTCGAACGGCGCCAGGTCGACGAACCGGGCGCCGTCGATGGTCAGCCCGTTGAGCCTGCGCCTGCTGGTGCTGATGACGACGCTGTCGCCCGCCGCGGGGGACAGCGCTCGTACCTGGGCCGGTTCGTCGACGTCGTCGAGCAGCACCAAAAGTCGGGCCTGCGCGGTCAGACTGCGGAACAGGGCCACCCGCTCCGGGTACTGGGCGGGCAGGTACTGCTGGTGCACCCCGAGGGACCTCAGGAAGAACGCGACGATCTCGCTGACGGCGACACCGCCGCGGTGGCGGTACTCCGCAACATTGGCGTACAGGTGGCCGTCGTTGAACCTGGAGCCGTTCGAGTGCGACCAATGTAGGGCGAGCGCGGACTTGCCCACCCCGGCCATGCCGCTGATCGCCACGAGCGCGGGTCTGCTGCCCTCGCGGTTCAGGGCATCGTCCATCAGGCGCAACTCGTCGTCGCGGTTGACGAAGGCGTGAGGGGCGGGTGGTAGCTGCATGGGTGCGTTGTGCCGTGCCGATGTGTTGATGTTGAGTTCGCCTATGGACGAGGCCTGGATGACGTTGCCCACCGACGATGCGGTGACATCATTGCGTGGGGCCATCCGCCCACCTTCCGACCGGCCTCGCCGACAGCCAAGGCACGACGTCCACCCGCGCCCCGACCACAGGTGCGGACGAGTATGGCATCCCGCCACGTCCAATGGGAGCTTTTCCGGTCAAGAGAACCGTCGGCGAAGTTCACCCGTCCGGTGGTGCAAGGGTGTTGTCGGTTGCCGGTTAACACAGATTACACGCAATTCGTCACCAGCTGTTACCAGGGGAATCGAGTCCGGGGTGCCGGGTTGTGCGCAACTTGCCAGGTAGGTCGGTATCACTCGGCTCGGCGATGAGTCGCACCCGGCCGGGTGTACTGTGCCGCGTGGTTCCGTAGGCAATCCGCACTTTTGCGTTTCTGTTCACGGGTATGGCCGGCCGGACGCATCCACCGAGCGGTCGATCACCCCGCATGCGCGGCCGGAGTCGGCGTCGCATTCACGCCGGCGACCTCACGCGTTCACGGACACGGACACGTCCGCACTCCGCGCCGCCAACGGCACCGCGGCGCGCGAGGCGGACAGCATGCCACCCGAAAGTGATCGTTCATCACCTTGTCTACCCCGCGCACGCGAAGGTGGTCCCCTGAAGTTCCCCGTAGCCCGGATCCAGACATGGTCCGATAAGACCTGAAGGGAGTCGTCCGTAGCACCACCGAAGTAGTACCCCGACGAGTTGAGGCCGGTGCGGTCCGGTTGTACCGGGAGTCATTCGAAGCCGGTGATCCGGCGCCTGGCCAAGTGCTGGGCGTGCACCCGGAGGCGTTGCGGACTGGATCCGGCAGGACGAGGCCGACCGCGGCGAGCGGGGCGGCCGGCCCACCGCGACCGAGTCGGAGGAGCTGCACCGCCTTCGCAAGGAGAACGCGGAACTCAAGTCGTCCAACTAGATCCTCGATGCCGCGTCCGCGTTCTACGCGACGGACTCGACCGACCCGGTGATGGTCGTGAAGCTCGTCGAGCAGCTTCGGGGTCGAGGTCGTCCTCCCGGTCCCGGGCATCGCCTCGTCCACCTGTGGTCGAGCGGTTCGAGCAGGTCTTCGGGCAGCCTGCGGGGGAGGCAGCACGTCGTCGGCGCTGAAGCACTTCGGACAGGTGATGATCAGTGGTGTCCTTCGGGATGCCGTCGAAGAGGGAGCATTTGATCTGATGGGTGCCAGTCCTGTTCCTGACCACATCGGCGAGCAGGGTGCAGTAGCGCTGGTGAGTGTCTGTGAACCAGGGATCGGTGCGGTGCGCTTCAGCCGCAGTGGTTGCCTAGCGCGGTGGCGACGACCCGATCCAGGATGAGGCACGGTCGACGACACCCTGATGTACCCAGTGGGTAGGTATGCTGGAGCGAAGTTCTGACACCCCACCGCCGTGACAGGCCGCCGTCGTAGGTCATCCAGCAGTGTCCCGGTGGTTCGTTGGCCCGGTACTTGAGGGTGGCCCTGCACCCTGGGGCAGCGCCAGGATGGGGGAATGACTCCGGAAGACGAGTTCGAGGCCAACCTTCGCGTCGTGCGGAACCGCCTGATCTCCGTCAGAAGCGCCATGGCGGCCGCCACCGCGCTAAGCGATCCCGAGCAGCGGCAGCGGTTCCAGCGCCTGCGTATGACGATGCAGCTCGAAATGCTGGAAGCCGCCCAGAAGGTCCACGAGTATGGCGTGCGCTTACCCACCCGCCGGGCACCGACGCCGCTGGAAGAGATCCGTCGACTGGAGGAGGATTGGGGGATTGAGCCGGGCGGGTATGACGCGACTGTGGAGGAAGCCAGCGGAGAAACTGCTGTTCTGCTCAAGCAGGACCTGGAACTGGCCATCTTGGTGACCAGGGCAGAGTTGCAGTCGGACGAACCACCGAACATCAGGCCTGACTTCGTCGCGGCGGTCATCCGCATCTGCTGTGTGACAGTGATCGGCACCCTGATCGGTGCACCACTGGGCGCACTCGCGGCGCAGGAGCCGATTCTCAAGAAGGTCGCCGAGGCTGCGGTGGTCGTCGGGTTGGGTGCCACGACCGTTGAGGTGATCCACCCATTCAGCGTGAGGTTGACCCGCGGTCCTGAGCCGGCCGAGCCTGCAGACCGGTTGAGTTCGTACCTCTGGGCCCGCAGCTTGGGACATCGGATCGAACGAGGTGCCCTTCCCAGGCCATCTGACCTCGGTCGGCACATCGAGGAACCAGCGCCGCCGAAGCCACCAGCACCGCCGAAGCCACCAGCGCCGCCGGAGCCGCCGGAGCCAGTGAAACGGCCGCGTCCGCCAGCGTCTCCGGGGTCGGGTTTCGGACTCTAGGCGGGTTTAGGCCTATTGGTAACTCCGCATCCCTCGCCACCGATGATCGGTCGAGCAGAACGGCCACGGCCGCCGGCAGTGCCGGGACGGCCTCCCGCACCGCCGGCCCGATCCCGTCCACCATCACGCTGGCTTTGCCTTGCGGAACCGGCGCAGTCCCCCGAACAGGCGCCGCATCGGGTACTCGCGCGGCTTCTGTCGCAGCTCCACCCCGCTGCCGAGGGTGGGCGCGGTGTACGTGTTGTCCTGGTTCAGGCATCAGTCGCTGCGGGCCGATTACCGTTCGACCGTATTTCGGGGAGCAAGGGCGATCTGCGGTGTGCGGTCACGATGCTCAACAGCTCCAGCACCGTGGGGCAGTCGAAATTCAGCCTGCTGACCGAGTCGTCCTTCACGCCCGGGACACCTGCGGCCCCGCCGGGAGGCGGGGCCGTGTGGTCCGGTGGACGGTGTCAGGAGGTTGTGTCGTGCAGGACGAAGCGCAGTTCTGACGTGTAGACCTCCCCCTTGTCGTCGGTCAGCCACGTCTGCTCCGGGGTGGGCAGCATTTCCGTCACGGTGAGCCTGGCGGACGTGTCGGCACGGGCCAGGCGCCGGGCGGCCTTGGCCAGCAGGGTCACCGAGGCCGGGCTGTCGAAGTCGACGAACACCGGGCGCGGCTCGGCGGGGGAGGTGAAGAAGACGAACCGGGGCAGGTCGTGCCGCGCCCGCCACACCCTGGCTCCCACGAAGCGCCGCGCCTCGGTCTTGGCGTCGGCGAACCCCAGCTCCGCCACCGGGAACCGCCACGTCTCCCGTGACACCACCAGCCTGCCCACGCTCACCCTGGGCGTGTGGTCGGCCTCGGGGAGCACCCGGAACCCGTCGACCACCAGCGTCGTGAGCACGTGGCCGAACACGTCGGCCACCGGGAAGACCGCGCCGTCGGGCAGCACCGCCACCAGCTCGTCGTCGCGCAGCTCCACCCGGACGTCGGCGCTGCGCAGGCTGCGCGGGCGGTGCGGGTCGGCGGTGTCGTCGACCAGCGCCACGTAGTAGTCCTCGGGGCGCACCAGGCTCTGGCGCACCCGGGTCGACAGCCGGGACCGGTGCTCCTTGGGCAGCAGGGGCAGCAGGCGCGGGCCCGGGACGTCACGGGTGGTCAGCTCGACCAGCTCCGAGCGGTCCGGGTGCTGGTCGAGGTACAGCGACGCGCCCAGGGTGTTCATCGCCACGTGCAGCTCGCCCAGCACCAAGCCGAACTCGCCGCGCGCCACCGCGTCCACGCCCGCCGCGGCGATCATCACGTCCGGGCTGAGGTAGCGGGCGGCGTTCCAGCCGCCGCCGGGGGACGCGAACGCCTCGTTCGCCCGCGCCGACACCTCCGCCGTCGACAGCCGCACGTCGCGCACGCCGTCCGGCAGGTCGAGCACACCGGCCCAGCGCCGCCAGAACTCGGCGCGCAGCTCGGCGAGGTCGGCCACCGCGTCCCGGTGCAGCACCGGCATGCACGCGAACCAGAACGTCGCCAGGTCCACCGGCCCCGAGGCGTCGAACACCCGCCGCGCACCGTCCAGCACGCGCCGCGCCAGCGAGGACGTCAGCCAGGCGGCGCTGACCAGCAGCGGCTCCAGGGCTCCCAGCTCCTCCAGCACCGCCCCGCCGAGCCGGACGGTGGCCGCGCGCCGGGCGTCGGAGTACACCAGCGCCCGTCCCGGCGCGGTGGACCCGCCCTTCTCGCGGGCCGCCGCGGAGTCCGTCAGCGACTCGAACTCCCGCTCCAGCGCGGACATCGCCTCGATCAGCTCGTCCGGTGTGGACGCCCGGGCGACCCGGTCGCGACCCCGTTCCAAGGTCTCCAGCGCGGCCAGGCCGGGTGCGGCCACCGAGGCGGGCAACCCCTCCAGCCACGTCCGCAGGGCCCGTTCGGGGTGGGAGCCCGCGGGGACCTCCAGCCGCCGCACCAGGTACCGGCGGCGCTCCAGCTCCGCCAGGTCGTCGGTGACGTCGCGACCCAGCTCCTCGCCGATCGCGAGGGCGGAACGGGTGCCGTCGGACAGCGCGAGCACGTCGAGCAGCGGCGCGGCCACCGGTTTCGGCGCACAGCCCGGCAGGGCCGCTTCGCCGTCGCCGATGCGCACGAAGGGCACCCGGCGCGGCGCGATCCACGGCGCGAGCGCCGGATCCTCGGCGAGCACGCCGGCCAGCGCGTCGATCGCCCAGCTGGCGAAGTACACGGTCGTCTCGGCGACGAGTCCGACGCCCGCGTCGACCTCGACACCGGCGGCGTCGTCGTCCAGCCTGCCCCAGCCGACCGGGCCGAAGAAGCCGATGGTGTCGTTCTTGACGCAGAACCGCTGCCAGTAGTGGGAGATCAGCTCCTCCCGCTGGCGGGTGCGGCTCGTGCGGCCGTCACCGGGCTCCCACTCCAGGAACGGCCGCACCGCGCGGCCCAGCACCGCCCTGTTCTGCCAGGCGACCGCGCTCTGGAACGCGCCGCCCGCGGCGATGTCGCGCATCTCCAGCGCCGACTTGGCCGCGCTCTCCTCGAACGCCTCCTCGAAGAGCTTCCACTCCGGGCCCTGCTGGGACCTCTCCGACGCGAAGCGGTCGGCCGCCAGGGCGAGCCCGTGCGGCGCGAGCCGCAGCACGCCGTGCGCCGGGAATCCCGCGCCGCGCACGCTGAACTGGTCCCACATCCGCCACCGCCCGCCGGGCAGCGACCGTCCCTCCGGCGACTGGCCCTCCTGCTCGCCGGCCATGTCAGGCGACCTCCAGTTCCTGCTCGACCACCGACGCGAGGTCGACGGGGGAGGGGTAGGCGAAGACCAGCGCCACCGGCACGTCCACGCCCAGTGCCGCCTGCAGGCGCGCGGTGATCTGGAACGCGGCCAGCGAGTCGCCGCCCGCCTCGAAGAAGTCGCTCTCGGAGTCGAGCGACGGGTTGGCCAGCGCGTCCCGGTAGACCTCGACGACGAGGTCGGTCAGCTCGGTCGCGGTGATGCCGATGGCAGTCATGGTCGATCCCCTCTGGTGGTGGTGTGTGGTCGGGTCGTGAGGTCGGTGGTGCGGTCGGGTCAGGCTGCGAAGGCGGTGGTGGTGTGGTCGGGCCGCGAAGGCGGTGGTGGTGTGGTCGGGCTGTGAGGCCGGTGGTGGTGTGCGGTGGTCAGGCCGCGAGGCCGGTGGAGGTGAGGGCCTCGGCGGTGTTGCCGCCGGACACCACCACCGCGGCCGTCCCGGTGAAACCCGATTGCAGTGCCCCGGCCAGCGCCACGGCGCCGCTGGGTTCGGCGTGCACGCCCGCCCGGCGCAGCAGTGCCGCGGCGTGCGCGATGGCGTCGTCGGTGACGCCCACGAGGTCGTCGACGCGGTCGGCGATCACCGGCAGCGTCACGGCGCCGGGCCGCTGTCCGCGCAGCCCGTCGGCGATGGTGCGCGACGGTGGCACCACCACGGGCGTGCCCCGGTCGAGCGAGAGCGCGTAGCGGCGGGCGTCGGCCGGTTCGACGCCGACGTCGCGCACCGGCAGGTCGCGCGCGGCCAGGCAGACGCCCGCCAGCAGCCCGCCGCCGCCGGTCGGCACGAACACCACTTCGACCCCCGGCACGTCCTCGAGGATCTCCAGGCCCACGGTGCCCTGGCCCGCCACCACCAGCTCGTGGTCGGAGGAGGGCACCAGGCCGGCCCCGGTCAGCGCCGCGTGCTCACGGGCGCGGCGGTCGCGCTCGTCCACGCCGCCCGGCGCCTCCAGCACGGT
>NZ_JBHTLK010000072.1:0-29076 GCF_042678885.1 Saccharothrix hoggarensis | reverse complement strand
ACGCCACTACGCGCCCGTCCGGTCATGTCTTCTCCTACGTCAACGTTGACGTAACAGGCTTCCGGACATCCTCGGACGCCAGCTTGGTTGCCCATCACGTAAGCAGCACCACAGAACGCCGCACCTCCGGGCCTGTGCGGACTGTTCCGAGAAGTGGGGCTTTCGTTAAGTCATCGTTGACGCTAGCTTCGTGGTCCAGGTCACGACAAGCGGCCGTTACGCAAGCGTTACTCATGATGGAGCAGTGCATGCCCAGGGGCACGGTGCGCGCCGACCATGCGGGCCATCCCCGCACACCGGTCGCGATGAGGCCGCGCGGCCGGCGCCGATCGGACACGGGTGCGCAACAGATCGTTGACAGCCAGTTCATCCTGATGAATCCTTCACCGAACCAAGTGCCCAAACGATTTGGCAGGTCGCGGTGAAGCGCATCGGGATCAAGGACGTGGCCGCGGCGGCCGGTGTCTCCGCCACCACCGTCTCCCACATCCTCAACGCGGTCGAAGGCAAGCGGATCAACGCCGAGACGCGGACCACCGTGCTCCGGGTGGCCCGAGAGCTGGGTTACCGCCCGAACAGCCTGGCCCGCGGTCTGCGGACCAGCCGCACCTACACCGTGGGCTTCGTCGGCGACGAGATCGCCACCACGCCCCACGCGGGGCAGATCATCCAGGGCGCGCAGGACGCGGGCGCCGAGCGAGGCCTGCTTCTGCTGATGCTCAACACCGGGGGCGACCCGGAGCTGGAGCGCAAGGCGATCACCCTGCTGGTGCAGCACGGTGTCGACGGCATCCTCTACGCGTCGATGTACCACCGGGTCGTGCAGGTGCCGCAACAACTCCGGTCGGTGCCCACCGTCCTGGTGGACGCGAGTGCGGACGACCCCGCGGTCCCCTCGGTCGTGCCCGACGAGGAGCAGGGCGGGATGACGGCCACCCGGGAGCTGCTCGCGCACGGCCACCGCAGGATCGGGTTCGTCACCAACACCGACGACATCCCGGCCACGCGGGGCAGGCTCGCCGGGTACCGGGCCGCGTTGGCGGAGCAGGGCGTCGGGTTCGATCCGGCGCTGGTCGTCGCCGACCGCTCGGACGCCCCCGGCGGCTACCGCGCGGCACGCGCCCTGCTGGAGTCCGTGCGCCGACCGACGGCCCTGTTCTGCTTCAACGACCGCATGGCGATGGGCGCCTACCGCGCGGCGGGCGAGCTCGGCCTCGCGATCCCGGCGGAGCTGTCCGTGGTCGGCTTCGACAACCAGGAGCTGATCAGCGAGAACCTCCACCCGGCCCTGAGCACCGTCGCCCTGCCGCACTACGAGATGGGGGCACGGGCCATCGCGCGGCTGCAAGCCCTCATCGACCCGCCGGACAGCCCTACCGGTCCCCCGCTCCAGGAGGCACTGCACTGCCCCCTGGTGAGCAGGGACTCGGTCGCCCCGCCGCACCGGTCTTGACCACCGGAACGGCGGAGCGACGTGAAGTGGGCGGCCGCTTGCACCGGCCGCCCGACGAGAACCAGCCAGCACGATGGAGGAACCATGAATGCCAGAACCAGGCGTCTCGCCTCGGCGAGTCTAGTGGCCGTCACCGCGGCGGCCGTGCTCGCGGGTTGCGGCGGCGCCGACGGCGGATCGGGCGCCGAGGGCGGCGTCCTCAAGTTGTGGACCCACAACGCGGGCAACGCCGCCGAGTACGACGTCGTGGAGAAGGTGGTCAAGGACTTCAACGCGAGCCAGACCACCTACAAGGTCGAGATCGAGGCGTTCCCCCAGGGTTCCTACAACGACGCGGTCGTCGCCTCGTCGTCTTCGAAGAAGCTCCCCTGCATCCTCGACGTGGACGGCCCCAACGTGCCCAACTGGGCGTGGGGCGGGTACCTGGCCCCGCTGGAGCTCTCGGGTGGCGAGGTCCCGTTGGACGCCCAGCTGCCCAGCACCGTGGGCAAGTACCAGGACAAGGTCTACGCCTTCGGCTTCTACGACGTGGCGCTGACGATGTTCGCCCGCAAGTCGGTGCTCGACGAGCACGGCATCCGCATCCCGACCTGGGACGAACCGTGGACCCGTGCGGAGTTCTCCGAGGCGCTGGCCGACCTGAAGGCGGGCGGGAAGTTCGAGCACCCGCTGGAGATGGGCACCGGAGGCAGTGGCGAGTGGTGGCCTTACGCGTACTCGCCGCAGTTGCAGAGCTTCGGCGGTGACCTGGTCGACCGCTCGTCGTACCAGACCGCGGAAGGCGCGTTGAACGGTCCCGAGGCGCTGGACTGGGCGAAGTGGTTCCGCTCGCTGGTCACCGACGGGTACATGGCGCAAAAGTCGGGCTCCAGCCCGAACGACGACTTCCTCAACGGCAAGTCCGCGATCGAGTGGGACGGCAGCTGGGACGCGGCCAAGAACGTCGACAAGCTCGGTGACGACCTGCTGATCCTGCCGCCGGTGGACTTCGGCAAGGGGCCGAAGATCGGCGGCGCCTCCTGGCAGTGGGCGATGAGCTCGAACTGCGCGAAGCCCGAAGGCGCACGGGCGTTCCTGGAGTTCACCCGCAAGACCGCGTACTTCACCGAGTTCGCCAAGGCCACCGGCACCATCCCCGCGACGGCCGCCGCCTCGGCCCAGATCCCCGGCTACGAGCCCGGTGGCCGGTACGAGCCGTTGGTGCGGTCGGCGAGGGACTTCGCGGTGGTGCGGCCCGTGACACCCGCCTACCCCTTCATCGCGTCGGTGTTCGAGAAGACAGCCAAGGACGTCGTCGCGGGCGCCGACCCGAAGTCCGCCCTGGACGAGGCGGTCAAGCAGATCGACGCCAACCTCAAGCAGAACAACTTCTACGCCGACTGACGGCTCCGCCTCGCCCGCCTGGTGGGGGCCCGACCGTCTCCACCAGGCGTGCCCGCTTCGTCCGGAGGTCTCGTTGACCGCCGCTGTTCCCCTACTCCCGCGCCTGCGAACGGCCCACGGCCGCACGCGGAGCGCCGCACGCCTGCGAGAGGGCGTCACCGCCATCGGCATGGCCGGCCCCGCCGTCCTGCTGCTGCTGGTCTTCTTCGTGATCCCGGTCGTGCTGGCGTTCGCGCTGGCCTTCACCAGTGCCCGCCTCGTCTCGCCGACACCGGCCCGTTTCGTGGGGCTGCGCAACTTCGCCATGCTGGCGGAGGACCCGATCTTCCTGCGCTCGGTGCTCAACACGTTCGCCTTCGCGGCCGTCGTGGTGCCCGTCCAGGCGGGGCTCGCCCTCGGGCTGGCCCTGCTGGTCAACGCGCGGTTCCGGGGCACGAACTTCTTCCGCACCGTCTACTTCATCCCGGTGGTCACCTCCATGGTGGTGGTGTCGATCGTGTGGACGTTCCTGTACCAGAAGGACGGCCTGCTCAACCGGATCATCGACGCGGTCACGTTCGGGCTCGTCCAAGGGCCGGACTGGTTGAACGACCCGTCCACGTCGCTGGCGGCGATCATCTTCATGTCGGTCTGGCAGGGCGCGGGCTTCCACATGATCATCTGGCTGGCCGGGCTCCAGACCATCCCGGCCGACCTGCACGAGGCCGCCTCCATCGACGGTGTGACCCGGTGGACGCGGTTCCGGTTCGTCACCTGGCCGGGGCTGCGGGCCACCCGCACGTTCGTGCTGATCACCATCACCATCTCGGCGTTCAGCCTGTTCACCCAGGTCAACGTGATGACGCAGGGTGGGCCGCTGGACTCGACCACCACGCTGGTCTACCAAGCCGTGCGCAGCGGTTACCAGCAGCAGCAGACCGCCTACGCCTCGGCGATCTCGCTGGTGTTCTTCGTGCTGGTGCTCATCGTCTCGCTCGTCCAGCGCCACCTCACCCGGGAGAAGGACTGACATGGCGACACCGTCACCCCGGCCGGCGCTGCGCAGGCTGCCCGTGCACGCCCTGCGGGTCGTGCTCGCGCTGTTCTTCGCGTTCCCCGTGGTGTTCATGCTGGTCTCGTCGCTCAAGCCGGACCAGCAGATCTTCGGCGACCTCGGCAGCCCCCGCGCGTTCCTGCCGGTCGGCAGCCTGTCGCTGGAGAACTACACCGCGGTGTTCGACCGCGTGCCGGCGGTCCGGTTCCTGCTCAACTCGCTGGGCGTCTCGGCGCTCACGATCGTGCTGGGCATCCTGGTCAACAGCCTCGCGGCGTTCGCGCTGTCGAGGATGCGCTGGCCCGGCCGCAAGCTGCTGCTCACCGTCATCATCGCCACGCTGATCGTGCCGTTCGAGACCTTCGCGCTGCCGATGGTGTGGTGGGTGAACAAGCTGCCCTGGCTGGAGGTCAATGGTTTCAGCCTCACCCTCACCGAGGGGTGGCTGGACACCTACCGGGTGCAGATCCTGCCCTTCGTCGCGAACGCGTTCTCCATCTTCCTGTTCCACCAGTACTTCCAGAGCATCCCCAAGGAGCTGGACGAGGCCGCGCTGATCGACGGCGCGGGCTGGTTCGGCATCTACCGGCGGATCGTCATGCCGCTGTCCGGCCCGGCGGTCGCGACGGTGGCGATCCTGACCTTCCTGCCCGCGTGGAACTCCTACCTGTGGCCGCTCATGGTGGTCCAGGACGAGGAGCTGCGCCCGGTCATGGTCGGCATCCAGTACTTCTTCCAGCTCAACGTCTCCTGGGGCCAGATCATGGCGTACTCGTCCATGATCACCGTGCCCGTGCTCGCGCTGTTCCTGGCCTTCCAGCGGTCCTTCGTCAACAGCATCGCCTCCAGCGGCGTCAAGGGCTGACCGCTCCTACCTCGAGGACTCCGTTGTCGACTCCCGACCCCCACCTGCCCGCGATCCACCTCAGGCCACCCCGGAACTGGATCAACGACCCCAACGGGCTCACCTTCCACGACGGCCACTACCACGTGTTCTTCCAGCACAACCCCCACGGGCCCGACCACACCGGCGTCCACTGGGGACACCACCGCAGCACGGACCTCGTCACGTGGGAGGAACTGCCGGTGGCGCTGACGCCCACACCCGGCGGCGACGACGCCGACGGCTGCTTCTCCGGCAACGCGGTCTCCGACGGGGACCGGATGCTGGCGTTCTACTCCGCCTACCGCACCGACCGCTGGTGGCAGCCCATCGCCACGGCGGAGTCCCGGGACAACGGCCTCACCTGGCACAAGCACCCCGGCCTGGTGATCCCGACCCCTCCCGAGGGCACGTCGATGTACCGCGACCCCTACGTCTGGCGCCACGGCGAGCGGTGGCGGATGCTCGTCGGCGCGAGCGTCACCGGCGACCGCGGCGCGGCGCTGCTGTACGAGTCGTCGGACCTCGTGGACTGGCGGTACCGCGGGCCGTTCTTCGCCGACGGACCGGACGTGGACGGCTGGACCGGCTGGGAGTGCCCCCAGTACGCCACCTTCGGCGACCGCGGTGTGCTGGTCGTGAGCCTGTGGGACGTGGTCGCCGGTCCGCGCAGCACGCGCGTCTACGTGGGCGGCGAGCAGGCGGGCCGGTTCGTGCCCACCGGTCACCGGCCGCTCGACCACGGTCCGGACCTGTACGCGCCCGCCCTGCTGCACGCGCCCGACGGCCGCTGGTTGCTGTGGGGTTGGTCGTGGGAGGCCCGCGACCAGCAGTGGTCGCGCGACGCGGGCTGGGCGGGTGTCCTCACCGTTCCCCGCGAGCTCTCGCTCGCCGAGGACGGGACGGTGCGCCAGCAGCCCGCCACCGAGGTCCTCGGGTACCGCGGGCGCAAGGTCGTGCACGCGACGGGCTGGTCCGCCGCGGACGACCTCGGCGCGGTCGGCACGGCGTTCGACCTCACCGCCCGCGTCCGGCCGCGCGGCGACGCGCCGTGCGGCCTGAGGCTGGAGACCGCCGCCGGTGAACACCTCGACATCGTGGTCGACCCGGTCGCGGGCGAGCTGGTCGTGGACCGCGACCACGCCTCGCTCGACCCCCGTGCCCGCGGGGGGCGCTACCGCGTGCCGCTGGGCGGGCAGCGGGATTCGGTCGACTTCAGGGTGATCGTGGACGGTTCGATCGTGGAGGTGTTCCTCGACAGCGGCGAGACCCTGACGTCGCGCTGCTACCCGACCGGTCCGGCGCCGTGGCGGTTGCGGACGTTCGGCGGACCGGACCACATCGTGGACGTCTGGGAGCTGCACGCCGACGTGCGGCGGGCCGCGGTCGGCCAGGACGAGCTGCGCACGACGGCGAGCTGACCGCGAGGGCCCGGTCGACCCCCGACCGGGCCCTCGCGCCGCTCACGCGCGGGGAGGCGCCACCGATCCGCGCTCGCGCAGCGGCATCGTCACCCGGTGCACGCCGGAGACCTGCGCCTGCTCGTCGAAGACCAGCTCCACCGCCCGACGTCCCATCTCGTAGTGCGGCAGGGCGAGGGTGGTCAGCGCGGGCCGCAGCCACGAGGCGATGTCCTGGTCGTCGAACGAGACGATCGAGACGTCGCCGGGCACGGACAGGCCCGCTTCGGCCAACGCCTGGTAGGCGCCGAACGAGACGCGGTCGGTCGAGCACACCAGCGCCCGCAGCGGCACGTCCGAGGTGAGCAGCGCCCGGACCTCGCGGTAGCCGTCCTCGGCGTTCCACTCGCACTCCACCACTCCGTCGAGCATCGCCCGCTGCGCGCGCAGGACCTCCTGCAGACCGCGCATGCGCTCGATGCCCGCGAAGATGCCCTCCGGGGTCGCGGGCACGGCCTGGTGGCCGCCGATGGCCCAGATCCCCGAGCGGTGCCCGGCGTCGACCAGCACGCGGCCGGCCTCGCGACCGGCCGCGATCTCGTCGGGGATCACCGACGGCGCGTCGAAGCCGGGCGCCAGGCAGTTGAGCAGGACGACCCGGCGTCCGTGCAGTTCCTTCGGCGGGACGACGTAGCGGGTGAACATGGTCGCCAGGATCACCGCGTCGGCCTGCCGGTCCAGCAGCACGTTGACCACGGCGGACTCGGAGGAGCCCGCTCCGCCGGTCTCCGTGATGATCAGCGCGTGGTCCCGCTCCGCCGCCGCCTCCAGGGCGCCCCGGACCACGTCGCCCGCGAACGGGGTCGTGGTGATCCCGTCGGAGACGAAGCCGATGGTCTTCGTGCTCTTGGTGCGCAGGCTGCGGGCCGTCGCGTTGGGGCGGTAGCCGAGGGCCTCGGCCGCTTCCCGAACCCTGGCGCGGGCGGCCTCGGAGATCCGCACGCCCTCCCGCCCGGACAGCACGAACGACGCCGTCGTCGGCGACACGCCCGCGCTGCGGGCGACATCGGCCATGGTCACCCGTCGTCCACTCGTCATCGTCACCCCTCGTCGGATCGCCACGCCGGCGTGCGGCCTCCCGCGTGCGACAACAGTACGTCTCCCCCGCGCACGGGTCCGGCGCCGCGCGGGTGCTCCGCGCGGCGCCGGACGGGCGGGGATCAGCCGGTCATGGCGCCCATGCGCCAGACCGTCATGGACTCGATCACCGCCCCGTCACCGAACAGCCGCAGCCCGAGGGAGTCGTCGCGGTGCGGGTACGCGCGGGTCGTGATCGACTTGTGCGCGTTGGCGAACGCCTCGACCGACGACCGGTCGACGAAGACGTCGAGCGTGAGCTTGCCGTTCTCCAGTGCCAGCGGTCCGCTGTGGACACCCAGGTCGGCGTCGAGGCTGGACCGGTTGCCGGCGCGCGTCCGGTCCACGCCGAACTGGCCGGCGCCGACGTCGTGGAACAGCCTGGTGCGCTCCTCGTCGCCGGGGCTGCGCAGCACGTCCAGGCCGAAGCGCTGGGTCGGGCCGGGTTTCATGGTCAGCCGGACGTGCAGCATGTCGCCCTTGACCGCGGCCAACTGGCTGTTGACGGCGTCGATGCCCGTGGGCGTCTTCAGGTCCAGCAGTGGCGTCCCGACGTGCAGCGCGGACACCTCGCGGACGGGGTTGATCGCCAGGTCGCCGTCCGGGCGCACGCCCAGCTCCACCGGCAGGCCCGCGTTGTGCGCCCACCCGGCGTCGAAGTGCGCCTGCTCGGTGCGGCGGTCCTGGGTGATGCTGAACAGCAGGGACCGGCCGTCCGGGCCCACCGTGCCGCTGGGCCCGGTGAAGTGCTCGCCGTAGTCGAACAGCTTCGGCGTGGTGGTGTCGGGGGTCCAGCGGCGGGCGTTGGCGTCCCAGGTGCCGACCCAGTAGAAGGTGTTCTTGCTGCTGTGCGGGCTCGCGCTGGTGAAGGCCGGGTTGACCACGAACGCGTGCTTCTGCCGTCCCGCGGCGTCCTTGCCGATGGGCAGCAGCACCGGCAGCTCCCACACCTGGCCGGTCTTGGGGTGGGCGCCGACGTCGCCGGTCATGAGCGGACCGGCGTAGGCCCAGTCGGTGAGGTTGGTCGAGGTGTACAGCAGGGCGGTGCCGCCGACGTCGGCGCCGGAGGTGGTCTGGACGCCGGACCCGACCAGCTGGAACCAGGTGTTGCCCTCCTGCCAGACGTACGGGTCGCGGAACTCGCCGAACCGGACCTTGCGCCCGGCGCCGACGTCGAGGTCGGCCCGCTGCTCGGTCACCAGGCGCGGCTCCATCCGCCACTCGACCAGGTCGGGGTCGTCCGGGTTCACCGGACGGGCGAGGCCGGTGGCCTGGTTGGGGCGCTTGGAGTCGTCGCCCGCGGTGATGAGCAGCACCGGGTCGCCGTTCTGGTCCAGCGTCGCGCCGCCGGACCACACGCCGTCGGGGGCGACGCTGCCCGCCGTGGGCGCCAAGGCGACCGGGAGATCGCGCCAGTGCACGAGGTCCTTGCTGACCGCGTGGCCCCAGCTGATGTTGTGCCAGTACGGGCCGTGCACGTTGTGCTGGTAGAACAGGTGGTACTGCCCGTTGGCGAAGATCGGCGAGTGCGGCTCGTTCATCCAGTGGTTGGGCGCGGTGAAGTGGTAGCCGGGGCGGTACTTGTCCCCGTTGTAGCGTGACCGGTCCTGCACGATGTCGGCCTTCGGGATGGTTCCGCCGGCGAACGTGGCCAGGGCCGCGGAGTGGTCGGCGGCGACCTCGGCCGGGCTCAAGGCCTTGCGGTGCAGCTTCACCTCGTCGATGAGGCCGCTGAACATGTTCACGGCGAAGGTGCCGTTGATGATGACCGGCTGGTTGTGCTTGCCGATCAGCAGCGGCACACCGGACTGCTGGAGCCGGGCGCCGGTCGGGATGGCGGTCTCGGCCACCTGCGTGCCGTTGAGGTAGAGCCGCATCCGGCCCTGGGCCGGGTCGAACGTGGCCACCAGGTGCGCCCAGGCGTTGGTGCGCAGCGCGGCCGACGGGGGAACGGCCACCTCGCGCCAGGCGTCACCTGTGCCGACCCCGAACTTCCAGGTGCCGTGCCGTCCCACGCCGAGGGAGAAGCCGCGGTTCGCGGTCTGCTCCTGCTGGTTGACGATCGCGGAGACCTTGCCCTCGTCGCCCCACTCGAAGCCCTGCGGGGCGACCCACGCCTCGACGGTCAGCGCGTTCTGGTCCAGCGGCACGGAGCCCGCGCTGCGGCTGACCCAGGTCGAGTATCCGTCGAACAGCAGCGCCTTGGACAGCACGCCCTTGCCGTCGTTCGCGGGTTGCCACAGGGGGTCGCTCTTGGGCTTGTAGACGGCCTGGTTGAACACGTAGCTGATCGGGTCGGCCTGGCCGCTGACGCGTTCCACGGTCGAGGCGCCCGAGCCCTCCCGGAAGTCCCAGTGGGCGGCCGTGCTGCCGATGGGCTGGTCCAGTCCGACGCGGACGTCGTCGAAGTTCAGGTGGCCCCAGCCGCCGGTGGCCTGGTCGACCAGCTTGATCCGCACCTGCTGGCCCAGCCGGTCGCGGACGTCCCAGGTCACCCTGCGGTACGACTCGCCGTCGGCGCCGGTGGCCTTGTGCAGGACCGTCCCGTCAACCGTCGTCAGCGCCGCGTACAGGGTGGCCTCGTCCCGACCGCCGCCGACCAGGACGCTGACCACACCGGTGCCCGACACGGTGAACGGGTCCGAGGTGAGCGTGCCCGTCGCCGCGTCACCGCCGCTCTTGAAACCCCACAGGTGGTGGGTTCCCTGCTGGTTGAAGCAACAGCCCCAGCCCCAGCCCGTCTCGGTGGTCAGCGCGGTGGCGAACGCCGTCCCCTGGGCCGTCCAGCCGGTCAGGTTCCCGGCTTCGAAGCCCGGGTTGGTCAGGCCGCTGCTCAGCGGCTGGTCGAGCCCGACGCGGACGTCGTCCAGGTTGAGGTGCCCCCAGCCGCCGGTGTCCTGGTCGACCAGCTTGATCCGCACCTGCTGGCCGAGTCGGTCGCGGACGTCCCAGCTCACCCTGCGGTACGCCTCGTCGTCCGCGCCGGTGGCCTTGTGCAGCACCGTTCCGTCGGCCGCGATCAACGCCGCGTAGAGGTTCGCCTCGTCGCGACCACCGCCGATCAGCAGGCTGACCACACCGGTGCCGGACACGGTGAACGCGTCCGAGGTGAGCGTGCCCGTCGCCGCGTCACCGCCGCTCTTGAAACCCCACAGGTGGTAGGTCCCCTGCTGGTTGAAGCAACAGCCCCAGCCCCAGCCGGTCTCGGAGGTCACGGCGTTCGCGAACGCCGTCCCCTGGGCCGTCCACCCGGTCAGGTTCCCCGACTCGAACCCCGCGTTGGCCAGGGCGCCGGGTTCCGCGGCGGCTGCCTGGGTGGCCAGTGGTGGACCGAGCGACGCGCACGCGATCAGCGCGACCAACAGGAGCCTGGCGCGACGCACCAGGCCGCCGGCGGCATGACGTGCCATGTGACGCCTCCTCGACGTTGAGGTGATAAATCGAATCTCGACAAGCGCCGATGCTGCGCGCAGGCGTCCGAGGTAAACAAGGTGGTAACGAGGCAACTTTACCGTTTCGTTACATCAAGATGTCCCTTGTTCGCCTTGATAATTCGATTTACCATCGTGCGGCGCTACAGCCTCGCCGGGCCGATCGGGCCCCGCCTGAGCCGGCCACTCCCCCCGCACCGCTCCCCCCGAGACGAAACGCAGGGCAGCCCATGACCAGACGTTTGATGACAGCCGTGCTGACCGCGGCGGCACTCGTCGCCTCCACGAGTCCCGTCGTGGCGGCGCCGGCGACCGAGACCTACCGGCCGCAGTTCCACTTCACCCCGGAACGGAACTGGATGAACGACCCGAACGGCCTCGTCTACCACAAGGGCGAGTACCACCTCTTCTACCAGCACAACCCCAACGGCAACTCGTGGGGCGACATGTCGTGGGGCCACGCGGTGAGCCGCGATCTCGTGCACTGGCAGGAACTCCCGGTCGCGATCAGCCACGACGACACCGAGATGGTGTTCTCCGGCAGCGCGGTCGTCGACCACGCCAACACCTCGGGCTTCGGCACCCCCGACGAGCCGGCGATGGTCGCCGTCTACACCAGTGCGCCCAAGACCGGCGGCAAGCAGGCGCAGTCGCTGGCCTACAGCACCGACCGCGGTCGCACGTGGACGAAGTACGCGGGCAACCCCGTGCTGGACATCGGTTCCGCCGAGTTCCGCGATCCGAAGGTGCAGTGGTACGCGCCCACGAAGAGCTGGCTGATGGCCGTCGCCCTGGCCACGGAGCGCAAGATCCGGTTCTACTCGTCCAAGGACCTCAAGTCGTGGACGGAGCTCAGCGACTTCGGCCCGGCGGGCGCGGTCGGCGGGGTGTGGGAGTGCCCGGACCTGTTCCCGCTCCAGGTCGACGGCGACCCCGGCAAGACCAAGTGGGTGCTGGTGGTCAGCATCAACCCCGGTGGCATCGCGGGCGGTTCGGCGGCCCAGTACTTCGTCGGCGACTTCGACGGCACCCGCTTTACGGCTGACGGCAACGGCAGCTACACCCCGCCCGCCGGCGTCGTCGTCGAGGACTTCGAGTCGGCCTACGGCAGCTGGACCACCACCGGCGCCGCCTTCGGTGACGCGCCGGCCACCGGCCCGCTGCCAGGGCAACTTCCCGTGGGCGGCATCGAGGGCACCGGCTACGCCAGCAGCTTCCACGGCGGCGACAGCTCGATCGGCACCCTCACCTCGCCGCCGTTCACCGTGGACAAGCGGTACCTCAACTTCAAGGTGGGCGGCGGCAGGCACCCGCACGACCCGGCGGCCGTGACCGGTGACGCGCCACCGCCGGCGGGCGAGGTCCTGGCCGACTTCGAGGGCGGAACCTACGGCACCTGGACCGCCACCGGCGAGGCGTTCGGCGCCACGCCGGCGACCGGCACGCTGCCCGGCCAGCTGCCGGTGTCGGGCTGGCAGGGCGACGGCCTGGTCAACACCTTCCTCCGGGGCGACGCCACGGTCGGCACCCTGACCTCGCCGGAGTTCACCCTCACCGCGCCGTACGTGAACTTCCTCATCGGCGGCGGCAACCACCCGTCGGACTCCGAAGCGCCCACCGCCGTGCGCCTGGTCGTGGACGGCGAAGTCGTGCGCAGCGCCACCGGCAAGGACTCCGAGGCGCTGAACTGGGCCTCGTGGGACGTGCGCGACCTGGCCGGCCGCAAGGCGCGCTTCGAGGTCGTGGACGAGCACACCGGCGGCTGGGGCCACATCCTCGTCGACCAGGTGATGCTCGCCGACGCGCCGGCCAAACCGCGCTCCACCGAGACCTCGGTCAACCTCGTCGTGGACGGCAAGGTCGTGCAGACGGCCACCGGGGCGGACAGCGAGACCCTGGACTGGGCCTCCTTCGACCTGCGTGAGCACCTCGGCAAGCAGGCACGGATCTCGGTGGTGGACATGAACACCGCGGGCTGGGGTCACGTGATGGTCGACCGCTTCACGCTCGCCGACGCACCCGCGAAGTCCACTGTGGAGCGAGCGGACTGGGTCGACCACGGCAAGGACTACTACGCGCCCGTGTCGTGGGCGAACGCCCCGGACGGCAGGCGGTACATGATCGGGTGGATGAACAACTGGCAGTACGCCGGCAACACCCCGACCTCGCCGTGGCGCAGTGCGCAGAGCGTGCCCAGGCAGGTGGGGCTGCGCACGATCGGCGGCGAGGTCAAGCTCGTCCAGGAACCAGTCCGCGCCCTCGACCGCCTCCACCGCGGGTCGCCGTTCTTCCTGCGGGACAGCACCATCCGCGAAGGCTCGCGGTCGCTGGGCAGGCACGCCGAAGGACAGGCCCTGGACGTCGAGGCGACCTTCTCCCTCCGTGACGCCGAGCGGTTCGGCCTCAAGGTGCTCAGCGGCCCGGGCCAGGAGACGGTGATCGGCTACGACACCACCACCGGAGAGCTGTACGTCGACCGCACCCGGTCCGGGCGCACCGACTTCAGCCCCGACTTCCCCGCCGTCCAACGCTCACCGCTGGCCGCGGTGAACGGGAAGGTGACGCTGCGCGCCCTCGTGGACTGGTCGTCGGTCGAAGTCTTCGGCGGCGCGGGCGAAGCCGTGATCACCAGCCAGGTCTTCCCCGACCCGACCAGCGACGGGGTGGAGGTCTTCGCCGAGGGCGGCAAGGCCCGGATCGACCGCCTGACCATCCGGGACATGGGCACCTACCGACGCTGACCACCGCGCGGCGACCTGTTCCAGCTCATTCCAGGCCGTGCGAACGAGTAGTCGCGGCGGGAACCGGTCCGGTTCCCGCCGCGTTCACGGTCACGCGTGCGGATCATCGACGTCACCCCCTCCGGGCTCTCCCGCCCTGTTTCCGCGAATCGCCGGGAACCGGATGCCGTCCGCGTCCGACCACTGAGCAGGTCCTCCCTTCGTCCCCACCAGAGGTGCTCCGTGTCCGCTCCCCCGATCGACGACGTGCGAACCGAGGAGACCCCCGGTCCGGTCCGGGTGTCCGTGGTTCCGCTGCTACGGCGGCTGCACTTCTACGCCGGGATTCTGGTGGCCCCGTTCCTGCTGGTGGCCGCGTTGACGGGTGTGCTCTACGCGCTCGCGCCACAGCTCGACGGCCTGCTCTACGACGACGTGCTGGAGGTGTCGTCGGCCTCTGGTGCGCCGCGCCCGTTGGCCGAGCAGGTCGCCGCCGCCCAGGCCGCCCTGCCCGACGGCACGCTCACCGCCGTGCTCACCGCCGACGAGCCCGACGCCACGACCCAGGTCGTGTTCTCCTCGCCCGGCTCGGCCGATGACGGCGACCGAACCGTCTACGTCAACCCTTACACCGCCCAGGTGCAGGGCCGACTGACCACCTCCTTCGGCTCCACGCCCGCCACCACCTGGTTGAGCGCCCTCCACCGGAACCTGCACCTGGGCGAACCCGGCCGGCTGTACTCGGAGCTGGCGGCGAGCTGGCTGTGGGTGCTGGCGATCGTGGGCGCGGCCCTGTGGCTGGTCCGACAGCGCACCGCCCGCCACCGGGTCCGCTCGGTCATCGCACCGGAGCGGGGCGCGAAGGGCGTGCGCGAGACCCGGTCCCGGCACGGCAGCATCGGGACGTGGGTGCTGATCGGCGCGCTGTTCCTCTCGGCCACCGGCCTGACCTGGTCCACCTACGCCGGCGACAACTTCAGCGCCGCCCTGACCGCGCTCGACGCCAAGGCCCCCGCCCTGGACACCGGCCTGGGCGGGGCCGAAGGCAGCACCGGCTCGGACGGGCACTCCGGACACGGCGACGTGTCGCAGGACGCCGAACCGGTGGACCCGGCGACGTTCGACCGGGTGCTCGTCGCCGCCCGCGACGCAGGCCTCGACGGTCCGCTGCAACTCGGCGTGGCGGCCGAACCGGGCACCGCGTGGACCGCCGCCCAGGTGGACAACACCTGGCCGATCCGACTCGACAAGGTCGCCGTGGACCCCGAGACCGCGACCGTGACCGCACGGGCCGACTTCGCCGACCGACCGCTGTTGGCCAAGCTGTCGTCACTGGGCATCCAGGCGCACATGGGCCGGTTGTTCGGCGTGGCCAACCAGGTCGCGCTGCTCCTGCTCGGCGCCGGGCTGATCACGCTGATCGTGCTCGGCTACCGCATGTGGTGGCAGCGCCGCCCGACCCGCGCCGACCGCCGCGCCCCGCTCGGCAGCGCGCCCAAGCGCGGGACCTGGCAGCACCTCCCCCTGTGGTTCGTCATCCCCGCACCGCTCGTGCTCATCGCCATCGGCTGGGCCATCCCCCTGCTCGGACTGAGCCTGCTCGCCTTCCTCGTGCTCGACGGGCTGATCGGCCTGGCCCGCAAGCGCGCCGGCGGACGGACTTCTCCCCAGAGCGGGTGACCGCCGGCTGGTCGTTCCACCACCCCGAGATCCCTCACCGGATCGCGGGCGGCGGGTCGCGCCCCGGGGCCTCGACGGCAGTCGGCCCGAGGGGTTCCTCGACCGGCGACCACCGCGCGAACCGCAGTCCCCCGCACGTCCACGACGCACCGACGCCGCGCGACGACACGACCACACCCGAAAGGGCTCGACCATGATCCTGACGCGCACGACGGCGACACCCGGCACGGGCCGCCGCCCGGGCTCGACCGGAAGGTGAGGACCGTGCTCGACCACAACGCCGTGGCCCCACCGGTCCACGAGCACATCACCGACGCCATCAAGACCCCGGCGCTCGTCCGGCTCACGCCCAACACCGTGCTGGTCCGCTTCGAGACCCTCAAGGTCTACGCCGCGCTCGGCGCGGTGCGGCACCTGGTCGACACCGGCGTGCTGCGCCCGGGGCAGACGGTCGTGGACAGCTCCAGCGGGATCTACGCCCTCGCCCTGGCGATGGCCTGCCACCGCTACGGCCTGCGCTGCCACATCGTCGCCTCCACCACCGTCACCGACACCATGCGAGCCCAACTGGAGATCCTCGGCGTCACCGTGGACCGGATGCCACCGTCGGACGACCTGCGACTGGACCAGAACCGGCGGGTGGCACGGATCCAGGAACTCCTGGCCCGGCAGCCCGACATGCACTGGATGCGCCAGTACCACGACCCCGTGCACCACCTCGGCTACGCCGAGCTGGCCGACTTGCTGCGCCGCGCGTTACCCGGCGAACCGCTGACCGTGGTGGGCAGCGTCGGCACCGGAGCCTCCACCGGCGGGCTCACCCGCGCGCTGCGCGAGCACGACCCCCTGACCCGGCTGGTGGGCGTGCAGCCCTTCGGCAGCGTCACCTTCGGCAGCGAGCGCTTCACCGACCCGGACGCCATCATCGCGGGCATCGGCAGCGCCATCCACTTCGACAACGTCCACCACGAGCTGTACGACCGCGTCCACTGGCTCGACTTCCAGCACGCCATGGCCGCCACCGTCGGCCTCCTGCGCGACCACGCCGTCTTCGCCGGCCTGTCCACCGGCGCCGCGCACCTCGTCGCCACGTGGGAAGTCGCCCGCGATCCACGGCGCACGCACGTGGTCATCGGCGCCGACACCGGCCACCGCTACGCCGAGCGCGTCTTCACGCGCCACCGCGAGGCCCTCGACACCGCGCTGCTGGCCCCCGCGGAGATCTCTTCGCTGGACCAGCTGACGCCGCCGTGGGCCGCGATCGACTGGGCACGACGCCCGTACGGACCGGCGGTCCCCACCCAGGAACGCCCTCACGAACGCAGGAAGGACCCCGTGCCGTGACCATCGTGCTGCTGGAAGCCCTCACCTTCGGTCTCGGCCGCCTCGCCGACGCGGCCCGCGCCGAGGGCCACGACCTCGTCCTGCTCACCGGAGACCGCTCGATCTACCGCCACGAGCTGTCCCGCCACGGCGACCGGGTCCGAGTGGTGGACATCGACACCACCGACGTCACCGCCTGCCACGAGGCGCTGCGCGACATCTCCGACCTGTCCGGGCTGATCAGCTGCACCGACACCTGGGCACTGCCCGGCGCGGACCTGGCCGCCCGCCTCGGCCTGCCCGGACCCGACCCCGACGCGGTGCGCGTGCTGCGGGACAAGGCCGCCGTCCGGGCCGTGCTGCACGGGCAGCGCCTGAGCCGCAGCGGCCCCCTCGACCCGACCACGACCGACGTCTTCCCCCTGGTGCTCAAGGACTCCGCCGGGACGTCGTCCCGCGCGGTGTGGCTGGCGCGCTCCCCCGCCCAACGCGACGCCGCGCTCCTGGAGGCCGCGGCCACACCGCTCAAGGGCCGCCTGATCGCCGAACCGTACTTCGAAGGCCCCGTCTACAGCGCCGAGACCATCACCTGGCAGGGCGAGACCCGGTTGCTGGGCCTGCTGAGCCGGGTGATGTCCCCCGAACCGCTGCGCCGCGAGGAAGCTTCCGGGTTCCCGGTCGCCTTCCCGGACACCGACCACGCCGAGCTGGCCGACTGGATCGGCCGGGTGCTGCACGCCGCGGGGCACGACCGCGGCTTCGCGCACACCGAGTTCGTGCTCACCGCCACCGGACCCGAGGTCGTCGAGATCAACGCCCGCATCGGCGGCGCCCTCGTCGGCGAGTCCCTGTGCCGAGCCCTGGGTGTCAACGCCTACGACGCGATGGTCCAGGTCTCCCTCGGCAAGCGGCCCGACCTGCTCGACCACGCGGGCAACGGCGGCACCGCGACCGGATTCGTGATCGTCTACCCGCGCGAAGCCGGCGTGCTCGACGGCTGGACCGGCCTCGATCGCCTGCCCGACCTGCCCGGCAACCCGGAGTGGTACCCCACCGCGAGCCCCGGTGACGTCGTGGAGCACCTGAGCGACCAGCGCTCCGCCACCGGCATCGTCCTCGCCGAGGGCCCCACCGCCGAACTCGCCCTGCACCGCGCCCAGGCCGCCGCCGGCGGCATCATCCCGGTGGTCCGGGTCGGCGAACGCGCCGACGCCGCGGTGTGACCGCGCCACCGGCAGCCGACCCGCCGAGCTCGCGGCACCCGAACGCCTCGGTGGGCAGGACGGCACCTGCACGGTGATCACGGCGATGCACGACGCCAGGCGGCAGGGTCGGGACCGTCCCCGCGTGCCCGCGGGTCAGGCGGCTCGTCGGTGGGCGGTGGGTCGGAGGTGGCGTCCCCGCCCGGGACGTCCGCCGGGCTGCGGCGCGACGTCGTCGCCGTCGGAGTCGTCGTGGTGACCGAGGTCGTCGTCGTGCTTGGCGGGGGTTCCCGGTGTCGGCTCCTCCCGGTGGGCGCGGGCCACGAGGTAGAGCAGGACCAGACCGGCCACCAAGGGCAGGTGGGAGACCACGCGGGTGGCGGTCGCGGTTCCCCCGATCAGGTCGCTGACCGAGAACGCGACCAGCACGGCGACGAACCCGGCGAGGGTGGGCAACAGCCCGGCGGCACGGTGGGCGTGCACCGCGGCGACCATCAAGCCGATGCCCAGTGCGAGGTTCCACGCGGCGCCCTCGTTGAACAGGTGCGTGGAGATCCCGTGTCCGGAGTGGCCGCCCGTGGCCCCGGCGAGCAACTGGGCCAGGCCGAGCCACAGCTGGACGATGGCGACCGCGGAGAGGGCCAGGCGCGGTGCCAGGGCGGTGTGGCGGGGTGGTGCGGCGGCCAGCACGGCGTCGACCAGGTCCGGGTCAGGTCCGACGGGCCGGACCCTGATCGCCCTGGTCAGCGCCTGTGCGCTCGCCTGCCACCGGGTGCAGGCGAGGCACTGTGCCAGATGCGCGTCCGTCTCGGCGGCGGGTACGGGCTCGGCTTCGCCGTCCAGGCGGGCCGAGAGCGCTTCACGGCAGGATTGGCAGTCCACACACCAATAGTCGCTCCATTCGGCTCACGAGTTCCCCGCGGAGCGTGGTTACGATTCGGAATCGTGACAGCACCCGACGACGAGGTCACTCGCTGGGCACTCACAGCGCGTTCCGGCGACCGCGACGCCCTGGAGCGGTTCGTCCGCGCGACCCAGCGCGACGTGTGGCGCTTCGTCGCCCACCTGACCGACGTGGGCCTGGCGGACGACCTCGCGCAGGAGACCTACGCCCGCGCCCTGCCCAGCCTGCGCCGCTTCGCCGGTCGCTCCTCGGCCCGCACGTGGCTGCTGGTCATCGCCCGCCGCGTCGTGGTCGACCACATCCGCATGGCGCAGTCACGACCCCGGCTCTCCTCGGGCGCGGACTGGACGCACGAGGCCGACCGCCAAGCGGCCGACACCGGCTTCGAGGACACGGTCGCGCTCAACATGCTGCTCGACGCGCTCGACCCGGAACGCCGTGAGGCCCTCGTGCTCACCCAGATCCTGGGCCTGCCCTACGCCGAGGCCGCCGACGTGGTCGGCTGCCCGGTGGGCACCATCCGCTCCCGCGTCGCCCGCGCCCGCGACGACCTGGTGCGCGCCGCCGGCGACGAGGCCACCGAAGCCGGGTGATTCCCGGAGCCCCGACCGGAACCAGGCCGGCCGGGTGAGCGATCTCCGATCGAGCCCGCGGTGCGGGTCGCGCTGGACAACACCGGGAGCGCCGGCATCGCGGTGCGCGACGCGATCGAACCGACCGACGCCGTCACACGCGCCGACCGCACCCTGACCACCCTCCGCGGCAACCCGGTCTGGCCGTTCGGCCACATCGCCCCCGCGATCCCGCCGGCCGGACTCGGCCTGCCCGCCCCTCCTCGCGCCTAATGGGGCCTTCGCGCTCGTGGTCGTCTCTCCGACCACCGGCGTGTCGGCTGAGTGCTCCCCGTCGGGTGCGCTGCTCAAGATCGACCTTGCCAGTTGCAAGTTGTCGGCAATTGCTACAGTCTGGCAATAACACGCGCTACGAAGTCCGACGGAGACCTGATGAGCCAGTACGTGCTGCCGGATCTGCCCTACGACTACGCGGCCCTGGAGCCCGCGATCACCGGCGAGATCCTCGAGCTGCACCACAGCAAGCACCACGCCGCCTACGTCAAGGGCGCGAACGACACTTTGGAGCGGCTGGCCGAAACCCGGGAGAAGGAGGACTTCACCGGTCTGGTCGGCCTGGAGAAGACCTTCGCGTTCAACCTCTCCGGGCACGTGCTGCACACGATGTTCTGGGACAACCTGAGCCCCGACGGCGGCGACCGCCCCGAGGGCGAGCTGGCGGCGGCGATCGACGAGCACTTCGGCTCGTTCGACGCGTTCGCCAAGCAGCTCTCGGCCGCGACCACGCTGGTGCAGGGGTCGGGGTGGGGTGTGCTGGCGTGGGAGCCCTTGTCGCAGCGACTGGTCGTGGAGCAGGTCTACGACCACCACGGCAACGTCGGCATGAACACCACCCCGGTCCTGGTGTTCGACGCCTGGGAGCACGCCTACTACCTGCAGTACCGCAACGTCCGCCCGGATTACGTCCAGAAGCTCTGGTCGCTGGTCAACTGGACCGACGTGACCCGCCGCTTCGACGCCGCCCGCACGGGCGACAACGGCCTCATCGCCCCGTCGAAGTAGGCCCTCCGAACCGGCAGTGGGTGCTCCGACAATCACCGCGCTGCCTCGGGACGTGCCCTCGTCTCCCGCCCGGAGGCGAGGGCACGTCCTGCCGAACCCGGTCGGGCTCGACGTCGCCGGCGCGGCGGGTGCCCGCGAGTCGGTCCAGCGACCGTCGCCAACACGAGCCTCGACAATGCCGACTCCACTGTGGACGGTGCTTACCTCCCCGTCCTGCTCGACTGCGGAGAAGGCAACGGCGTAGCTTCGGTTTCTCACCCGACGCAATCGGCGCCCCATGCCAGCCAGGCGTGGAGGCCGCCTCGCACACCTTTGTCCACAGTGGATTGATAAGTCGCCGATAGAGGCCAACTGTGGAAAATTCCTGCCATCGAAGGAATTTCACGTTGCTTCGGCAACCACGGTTCGACATCTGTTGCGGAGTGGTTCACCAACGGCCCGGATCGAAGTTCACGTCCGCGCGCTTCCCTGTCCCGACACGTCGAGCCGATCAACGCCGGTCGCGCCACCGGAGCGCGGCCCACCTCGCTCGACGGGAGGGAGCAGTCGTGGAACGTCGTACCTTCCTGCGCGCCGCCGTCGCCGGCGGCGGTTCGATGGCCTTCGGCTTCACGCTCTGGAGCGAGGCCGTGGCCTACCCGGCGAAGACCGGACCCAGCCCCTACGGCAGCCTCCAGACCGCCGACGCCAACGGCATCCAGTTGCCGTCCGGCTTCACCAGCCGGGTGATCGCCCGCTCCACCCAGACCGTGCCGGGCACGAACTTCACCTGGCACAGCGCCCCCGACGGCGGCGCGTGCTTCGCCGACGGCACCGGCTGGATCTACGTGTCCAACGCGGAGATGGGCAGCGGCGCGGGCGGCGCGAGCGCGATCCGGTTCAACTCCAGCGGCGGCGTCACCGGCGCGTACAGCGTCCTGAGCGGCACCAACCGCAACTGCGCCGGCGGCGACACCCCCTGGAACACCTGGTTGTCCTGCGAGGAGGTCGACCTCGGCTACGTCTACGAGACCGACCCGTTCGGCGCCAGGTCAGCCGTCCGCCGCGCCGCGATGGGCCGGTTCAAGCACGAGGCCGCCGCCTGCGATCCCGACCGCAAGGTCGTCTACCTGACCGAGGACGAGACCGACGGCTGCTTCTACCGCTTCGTGCCCACCACCTGGGGCGACCTCTCGTCCGGCACGCTGCAGGTGCTCAAGGAGGTCGGCGGCGTGCTCTCCTGGGCGAACGTCCCAGACCCCGACGGCAGCCCGACCCGCACCCGCAGGCAGGTCTCCGGCGCGAAGGTGTTCAACGGCGGCGAGGGCGCCTACTACCGCAACGGGACGTGCTTCTTCACCACCAAGGGCGACAACCGCGTCTGGGCCTACAACGCGGTGAACAACACCATCGCCATCGCCTACGACGACAACCTCACCGCCAACCCGCCGCTGACCGGCGTGGACAACCTCACCGGCGCAGCCGTCGGCGACCTGTACGTCGCCGAGGACGGCGGCAACATGGAGATCTGCGTCATCACGCCCGACGACGTCGTCGCACCGTTCCTTCGCGTCACCAACCAGAGCTCCTCCGAGCTCTGCGGCGTCGCCTTCAACCCCGCGGGCAACCGCCTGTACTTCTCCTCGCAGCGCGGCACCAGCGGTTCCAGCAGCGGCGGCATCACCTACGAGGTCACCGGGCCGTTCCGCACTTCCCTGTGACCACCGGGCGGTGACGGGTCGCCGGTCGGCTGGCGATCCCGGCGGCCACGTCACCCCCCGCCGTCGACGACGCCGCTCGGCACGATGCGCTCCCAGCCGAAGCCGGTGCGGCGCAGCAGTAGCACCAGCAGCGCGAAGGACTCCATCATCATCAGGTCGAGTCACTTCTCCGAAGGAGTCCGCGTGGTGCACGACGTCGCATCGGCCGACAAGCGGTCGGTGCTCCGGAGCTGGTCCTTCCTCCGGCTCTGGACCGGCGCCACCGCCTCCGGCCTCGCCACCTGGGCGCTGCCGTTCATCCTCGGCCTCGCGGCGCTGGAGCGGTCGATCACCGCCGTCGAGCTGGGCGTCGTGCTGGCCGCCCGCACGGCCGGGTTCCTCGTCGCCGTGCCCGTGGCCGGGGTGCTGGCCGACCGGCACTCCCGGCGCCGGGTCGTGTTGTGGGCGGGCCTGGTTTCCGCGGTCGCCTCCCCCGTGATCGCGTTGGGCCTGGGGCGTTCGGTCCTGCTCATGGCGGCGGCCGCCGCGGTCGTGGGCGCCGGGCAGGGCGCCTGCCGCCCCGCGTTCCAGGCGCTGACCGCGGAGGTCGTCGCCGACGAGCAGCGGCAGCCGGCCAACGCCGCGCTCACCATCTCCGTGCGGGTCACCACGCTGGTCGCCCCCGGTCTCACCGCGCTGCTGGCCGTGGCGGTCGACACCCCCGCCCTGGTGGTCGCCACCGGCGTGCTGTGGCTGGCCGCCGCACTCGTCCCACCGTCCGGGGCTCGCCAGGCCCCGACGGGGCCGACCGCCGGGACCCGCTTCTCGGCCGACTTCCTCGACGGCATCCGCGAGGCCCGCAGGCACCCGTGGTTCCTGGCCGGCCTGGGCGCGCTCACCGCCGTCATCGCCACCGGTTACTCCGCCACCGGCGTGGTGCTGCCCCTGGTCAGCCGGGACCGCTACGGCACGGAGGCCGTGCTCGCCGCCGCCCTGACCGCCTACACCGTCGGCGCGCTGGTGGGCGCACTCGTCGTGGCCCGGTGGAAGCCCCGAGCCCAGGGCTGGGCGGCGCTCGCCGGCTTGGCCTGCTACGGCTTCGCCCCGCTGAGCCTGCTGCTGCCCGTCCCCGCCGCGGTGATCGTGGCCGCCTACGTCGTGGCCGGTCTGGGCATCGAACTGTTCAACGTGCCGTGGTTCACGGCCACCCAGAGGGAGGTCGACCCCCGCGCGCTGGCCCGTGTGTCCTCCTTGGACTTCCTGTTGTCCTACGGCCTCGCCCCGGTCGGCCTGGCGCTGATCGCACCGGCCATCGACCACTTCGGACCGGGGCCGGTGCTGGCCGCCTGCGCCGCCGTCTGCTTCGCCGCCCCTGCCCTCGCCGCGCTCGTGCCGTCCGCACGCGGGTTCCGAGTGGTCCGGTGACCGACCGCGTCCGCGCTCGATCGGGTCGCACAACCATCAGCACTCGGCGACAGCTGACCCACAGCGAGTGAAGATCGCGTGCTGCACCGACTCCGAAGTTGCTCCATCTGAGTGAGATGGTGCTCCAATGTGGTCACGCCTGCCGAGCTGGGTAGCCGAAACGTGACGGCCCGACCGCGCCCTCCAGCGCGACGGCACAGGAGCAGCTGGAGCATTCCGACGAGGAAGGACCGAACAGGACATGGCGACATCAACGTTGGCAGCAGTCGACTTCGGGCAAGGCGTGTCCGACGCCTGGCGCGCGGTGATCACCTTCGTGCCCAAGCTCGTGGGTTTCCTGTTGATCCTGCTGATCGGCTTCTTCGTCGCCAAGTTCCTGGCCAAGGTCGTGGACAAGGTCCTCGAACGCGTCGGTTTCGACCGCGTCGTGGAACGCGGCGGCGTCAAGCGCGCGCTGGAGCACTCGAAGTACGACGCCTCCGACGTCATCGCCAAGCTCGTCTACTACGCCGTGCTGCTGATCACGCTGCAGCTCGCGTTCGGCGTGTGGGGCCCCAACCCGGTTTCCGCGCTGCTGACCGACATCGTCGCCTGGCTGCCCCGCGCCGCCGTGGCGATCATCATCGTCGTGGTCGCGGCGGCCATCGCCAAGGCCGTCAAGGAGATCATCGGCAACGCGCTCGGCGGCCTGTCCTACGGCCGCGTCGTGGCCACCATCGCCTCGATCTTCATCATCGGCCTGGGCGTCATCGCCGCGCTGAACCAGATCGGCGTCGCCACCGCGGTCACCACCCCGGTCCTGATCACCGTCCTGGCCACGATCGGCGGCATCGCCGTGATCGGTGTCGGCGGTGGCCTGGTCCGGCCCATGCGGCAGCGCTGGGAGCGGTGGCTGAACAGGGCCGAGCAGGAGATCCCCCAGGCTCGCGCCCGCGCCGCGGCCTACCAGCGTGGCCGTGACGACGCCGCGCGCGCCGCGAACGCCCCCACCCGGCAGGTGCCGGTCGACGGCCCGACCCAGCACCTGCCGGCCTCCGGCCGCATGACGGGCCCACTGCCGACGACCGGGGCTCCGGGCCGCACCCTCTGAGACCACCCATGCGCCGCACGGGTAACGCAAGAAGACCGACTGCACTCGACCCGCACTCAAACCGTCCGCACTCGTGGACGGCGCGGGGGAAGGAAAGACGGACCACGACATGACTTCGATCATGGAGCGCATCACCCACTGGAACGGCCGCGAGGTCCGCGACCAGCACGGAGACAAGATCGGCACCGTGGAACAGGTGTGGACCACTGACGACACCCGGCCCGACTGGCTCTCGGTGAACACCGGCCTGTTCGGCCTGCGTCAGTCGTTCCTGCCGGTGCAGGGCCTCACCGAAGGCCCCGGCGGCGACCTGCGCACCCCGTACACCAAGGAGCAGGTCAAGGACGCGCCCAACGTCGATCCCGACGGTGGTCTCGACGCCACCGAGGTGCAGCGCCTCTACCGCCATTACGGCAACCTCGGCAGCGCGCACGGCACGACCACCCGCGACCGCACCGATCACCGCGCCGACGACGCGATGACGCGCTCCGAGGAGCACCTGCGGGTCGGCACGCAGGACCGCGAGGCCGGACGGGCGCGGCTTCGCAAGTACGTGGTCACCGACACCGAGCAGGTCGACGTGCCGGTGCGGCGCGAAGAGCTGCGCGTCGAACGGGAGCCGATCACCGAGACCAACCGCCGTGAGGCGATGACCGGCCCGGCGATCTCCGAGGCCGAACACGAGGTGACCCTGCACGAGGAGCGCCCGGTGGTGGACCGCGAAGCGGTGCCGGTGGAGCGGGTGCGACTGGCCAAGGAACAGGTCACCGACACCGAGACCGTCTCCGGCCAGGTCCGCAAGGAGCACATCGACACCGAAGGCGCCACCGACCGGAACCACCGCCGCTAGGAAGCGAGGATTCCCCCGGATCGGCCGGAGCCCTGGACCTCCGCTTGATCAGCCCAGGGCTCCGGCCGGCCCACCGCACCACCGCACCACCGCACCACCGCACCACCGCACCACCGCGACGGAGTCTTCCGCCACCCCGGGACCAGACCCTTCGCGCACTCCCCGTGAAACGATGCGCAACCGTGCGACGGAATCCATCGGCGTGCCGCGCATGCTGAACAACAGTTCACTGGATGTCCAGACTGGATTTGCCGACCGTTCACACTTACGGTCGATCCCGGCGGTCGTTCCACGACATGCCGATCGCGGAGATCACCGGCTCACCCGGTTCGCTCCGCACCGTGGTTGGAGGGCTCTGATGGTGGACAAGCTCGAGGGACACCAGGTGCGTGACCCCCGCCGGCTGCACGCCCCGATCGAGGTCCAGCTGGACCAGGCCGCCGAGGAAGTGACCCGCAGGTTGGCGGGCCGGATCGGCTACCAGGTCGCCCGCGAGGCCGTCACCGACGCCTACCAGCGGCTCGCCGGACAAGCCAAGATCCACAACTTCCTGCCGATCCTCGCCGCCCGGTCGGCGCACCGACGACTGCAGGCCGCACCCTGAGCACCGCACCCTCCACACCCGAGCCACCCGCGCGCGAACCGGTCACCCGACCGTCAGCGCCCGGGGCGATCAACCAGGCGGCACGGCCGAACCCGAACGGCGTGCCGCGCTCGGTCGGCGAGCTGGCCGCGTCGTCGCCGGAGTGGAGGGTGACGTGGACACGTCACGGGCAGTGGGTCACCGCCGAACGCGTCGTGATCGCCGGCGGCCGCCGGTGGACCATCGGCTTGACCCCGACCACGGCGGGCATGACCGCACTGGTGCTGTGGTCGGACGACGAGGTGGCCGAGCACGCCAGGGGCACCGAGGCGCAGATGTGCGCCCTGGCGCACCGGCGGGCGGAAACGACCGCGCACGGCCACAGTCCCTAGCCGACGCTCCGCCAACCGGAGGTTCCCGGCGAGCGCCGACGTCCCGCTCGGTCGGGGTCGTTCAGGCGGTGGGGAGGGTGAACCAGACGGTGAGGCCGCCGTCGATGCCGTCGGTCAATCCGATCGTGCCGCCGTGGGCGGTGACGATGCGTCGGCAGGTGGCCAGTCCGATGCCCGCGCCGCCTTCGACTGTGCCGTGCTGGTGCACCTGGCTCAGCAGCGCGAACGCCTCCTCGCGGCGCGCGGGCGGGATGCCCCTGCCGTTGTCGGCGATCTCGACGCGCACGACCTCCCCGCAGGGCTCCGCCCGGATGCGCACGGTGAGCCGCCGGTCGGGACGTGCGAAGCGGATGGCGTTGACGACGATGTTCTGCAGCAGCGCCCGCAGGTGCGTCTCGTCGCCGCGGACCTTCGGCAGCGGTTCGAGGCGCAGGTCCACCGCCTCGGTTCCCGTGCCGGTGGCGCGGTCGGCGATGAGGTCGGCGAGGAGCTCGCCCAGGTCCACGGACCGCCACTTCAGCTGCCCGCCGAGCTTCGCGTAGTCCAGCAGTTCGTCGACCAGGGCGTGCATGCGGTTCGCGGCGGCCCGACCGCGCTCGACCAGTCGTCGGCGGTCGGGGCGCCCAGGACGGCGGGGTGGTCGGAGAGCAGCTCGAGGAAGCCGACGATGCCGGCGAGCGGGTTGCGCAGGTCGTGGCTGACCCGCCCGGCGAAGTCGGCGAGTTCGCTGTTGGAGCGCAGCAGTTCGGCGCGAGCCGCGGTCAGCTCCTCGACGGTGCGGGCCAGCGTCCGGCTGGACCGCCGCAGTTCCAGCACGTCGACGGCTTGGTGTGCCAGCAGGTCGAGGCTGTGCCGCTGTCGCCGGTCCAGGCGGCGGGGCACGTCGTCGAACACGCACAGGGTGCCGAGGACGGCCCCGGAGGGAGCCCGCAGCCGGCTCGCGGCGTAGAACCGGACCGACGCGATGCGGCCGGTGACGAAGGGGTTGGCGGCGAAGCGGGGGTCCTCGCGGGCGTCGCGCACCTCGACCGGCTCCGAGGTAACGATCGAGACGGCGCACATCGAGTCCTCCCGCGAGCAGACCGAGGGGGAGATCCCGACCGCCGCCACCTGGTGCTGGAAGTGCTCGCTGATCAGGTTGACCGCGCCGTGGGGCACGCCGCAGACCTGCGCGGCCAGTTCCGCGAGGGCTTCCAGGTCGGGTTGGCGCCCCAGGTTCTCGATGCCGTACTCGGCGAGCACCGAGTCGCGGTCGCGCTGGTCAACGGGCATCGGGCTCCGCCTTTCCCGGGTGTGCCACCGGTCCGGAGCCGGGCACGGGACCGCCTGCGGGCTCGGCGCCGGTGAACCCCACCCGCGTCATCCGGCCCCACTCGGCCTTCCCACCCCGCACGGCGTCCGCCAGGCCGCGCAGCCGCCACACCGCCGTCAGCTGCCGGTAGCCGACGTTCTCGACGACCGCGACCACGAGGGCGACCGCCAGGTCCCGCCAGCCGCGGTACCGGTGGAACGAGTACTCCTCCACGACGAGCGCGACGAGGGAGAGCGCGATGCCGTAGCCGAGCGCCACCAGGAAGAACAGCACGGCGAAGGTCCAGTCGACGGCTCCGAGCAGCAGACCCGCGGCGAGGGCGACGAGCCCGAACAGCTCGACGACCGGCGCCAGCAGCTCGAACAGCGCGTAGAACGGCAGCGCCAGCGTGCCGACCGCGCCGTAGGCCGGGTTCCCGATCATCCTCCGGTGCTTCCAGAGGACCTCGGCGAGGCCTCGGGACCACCGGCGCCGTTGACGGCCGAGCACCCGCAGCGACTCCGGCACCTCCGTCCAGGCCACCGGCTCGGGCACGAACACCACCCTGGCGCGCCGGCGGTCGGCCCGCAGCCGGCGGTGCAGGCGGACGACGAGCTCGGCGTCCTCCCCGATCGTGTCCACGTCCAGTCCGCCGACCTCCACGAGGACGTCGCGCCGGAACAGGCCGAAGGCGCCGGAGACGACGACGAGCGCGTTGAGGGCCGACCAGCCGGAGCGGCCCAGCAGGAACGCCCGCAGGTACTCCACGACCTGGGTGCGGGCCAGCCAGGTCCGGGGCATGCGCAGCTCGGTCACGCGGCCGGCGGTGACGGTGCTGTCGTTGACCGCCCGCACGACGCCGCCGGTGGCGACCACGTGCTCGGGGTCGTCGCCGAAGGGCCTGGCCACCGCGAGCAGGGCGTCCGGGTCGAGCAGCGAGTCCGCGTCGACCATGCAGACCAGCGGTTGGACGGCGACGTTGATGCCGGTGTTGTTCGCCGACGCCTTGCCGCCGTTCTCCTTGCGGACCACGACCAACGGCACCGCTCCGGGCGGGGCGTGCACCGAGGTGATGGCGCCACGGGTGGGGACGTCGTCCGGCACCACCCGCGGGACCTCCACGAGGCCGAAGTGGGCCCGCAGCACCTCGAAGGTGCCGTCGGTGGAGCCGTCGTCGACGACCACGACCTCGAAGAGGGGGTGCCGCAGGGCCAGCATGGCGCTGACGCTCTCGACGATCGTCGCCTCCTCGTTGTGCGCCGGCATCACCACCGACACCCCGAGGGTCAGCGGGTTGGTGTACGCCTCGTCGAAACCCGCGTAGGGACGGCGGCGGAGGTGACGCCGGAACTCGCGCACCGCGAGGAGGATCAGGCCGAGGTAACTCGTGTTGAGCAGCAGGAAGTAGGCCAGCACGAACCAGTTGGCCAGGACGATGACAGTGCTGACGACGTCCAACGCGGTCACGGCGGCACCGCGGCGAGCGGGTTCCCGGCGCTTGCCGCCACCAGGGCTTCCCGGGCGTGGGGCGCGGCCGGGCCCGACCGGTTGGCCAGCCTCGCCAGCGCGGCGACGCCGTCGGG
>NZ_JBHTLK010000071.1:0-29207 GCF_042678885.1 Saccharothrix hoggarensis | reverse complement strand
GGCGGCGTTCTCCGCGGCCAGGTCGCCGCGCTCGTGCCGGCGGAACTCGGGCCCCGCCGGGACGCGCAGCCCGCGCAGCAGCCCGCCGGTGACGGCCAGCGCCTCCTCGACCGGCACGTCCAGCAGCGTCCGCGTGTGGTCGAGGCGTTCCAGCAGCAGCGCGCCGTGCTCGTCGTCGTGGTCCAGCAGCCGCACCACGCCCTCGCCGCGCCACGCGGCGAGCGCCAGGGGCTCCTGCCGGGTCTCGTCGTCCAGCCAGGTCAGCTTCAGCACGGCCGGGTGGCCGTCGGCGCGGCGGACCGGGAGGACGACGGCGACGTAGCCGTGCATCAGGTCGCCGTCCGGGGTGAGGTCCCAGCGGGCGCAGAACTTCGTGGCCAGCGCGGGGAGCGTGGCGCGCCACGACAGCGCCTCCTCGCCCAGGTGCACCGCGAAGTCGTCCGGGACGGTGATCACCGGAACTCCAGCCGGTAGACCGACTCCCACTCCGCCCGGCCGTTCAGCCGGGCCGCCCGCAACGCCGCCGCGTCGTCGTCGCCGAGGTCCGCCCGCCGCGCCGTCGCCGGGGCGTCCACCAGGTGCGAGTGCGTGGTGGGGGAGCGGACCGTCACCGTGCACGCCACGCCGTCGTCGAGGCCCGGCACGTCCTGCTCCGTGCCGCCGACGGCCACCAGCACCGCGCCGTCCCGCCACAGCGCCCACACCAGCCGCGGCTCGTGACCGGACGGCGTGACCCAGAGCGCGGCGGCCTTGCGCAGCGCGTTGTCCAGCACCTGCTCGATCTCCACCGGTTCAGCCTGCCACGGGCCTGTGAATCGTGACTCACGAAATAGCGGGCGGCACAGGTGCGTGCCACCCTTCGCACGACAGGAGTTACCGGCCGGTACGAGGAGGTACCCCCAGTGGTCGACCAGCAGCGTCCCCGTCGCTCGTGTCTGGCCGTGCCCGGATCGAGCCAGAAGATGATCGACAAGGCGCGCACGCTGCCCGCGGACCAGGTGTTCCTCGACCTGGAGGACGCGTGCGCCCCGCTCGCGAAGCCCGGCGCCCGCAAGACCATCGTGGCTTCGCTGAACGAGGGCGGCTGGGGCTCGCGCGCCCGAGTCGTGCGGGTCAACGACTGGACCACCGAGTGGACCTACCGCGACGTCACCGAGGTCGTGGAGGGCGCCGGCGCGAACCTGGACTGCATCATGCTGCCCAAGGTGCAGACCGCGGAGCAGGTGCACGCGCTCGACCTGCTGCTCACCCAGATCGAGAAGACCATGGGGTACGAGGTCGGCCGCATCGGCATCGAGGCGCAGATCGAGAACGCCCTCGGCCTGATCAACGTCAACGCGATCGCCACCGCGTCCCCGCGGGTCGAGACGATCATCTTCGGCCCGGCCGACTTCATGGCGTCGATCAACATGAAGTCCCTGGTCGTCGGCGAGCAGCCGCCCGGCTACGACGTCGGCGACGCGTACCACTACATCCTGATGCAGATCCTCATGGCGGCGCGGGCGCACGACAAGCAGGCCATCGACGGCCCGTACCTCCAGATCCGCGACGTCGACGGCTTCCGCCGCGTGGCCGGCCGCTCGGCCGCCCTGGGCTTCGACGGCAAGTGGGTCCTGCACCCCGGCCAGATCGACGCGGCGAACGAGGTGTTCAGCCCCAAGCAGGACGACTACGACCACGCCGAGAACATCCTCGACGCGTACGACTACTTCACGTCCGAGGCGGGCGGCAAGCGCGGCGCCGTGATGCTCGGCGACGAGATGATCGACGAGGCGTCCCGGAAGATGGCGCTGGTCATCTCGTCCAAGGGACGTGCCGCCGGCATGACCCGCACGAACGTGTGGTCGCCGCCGGAGGGGTGACGCGGCGTGCCGGCGGGGTCACGGGCTGGTGGCCCCGCCGGTGAGCATTCACACAAGTCGCGCTCCCGAGTGGCGATCACCGGGTGGGCCGTGTGCATGGTGGTGGGCGTGCCCCGACACCGAGCCGTCCGCAGGCGTCTGTTCCAGCGCCGCCACGACGACCTGCTGCAGCGCAGCTTCCGCCCCTGCCCCGCGTGCTCCGAAGACGTCCACGTCTTCTCCGAGGTCTGCCGCAAGTGCGGCCACGAGATAGAACTGGTCCGCGCCTGACCGCCCTCCGACCGCGGCCTGAGGGTCGCGGCTGCCCACTGCCCGATCGTCCGCCGCCGGCCGCCTGACCGCCGTGCCACCGCCGCGCGACCGCCGGCCACCCGTCGCCTGGCCCGGTTCCGCGTCCAAGTCCCTCGCCGCCGGCGCCTGACGTCCTCGGCGCGGCGCAGGCGTTCCGCTGTTTCGGTTCAGCGCGTGGCGAGGAGCACCTTTCGTAGCGCGAACGCGCGTTAACCGCGCCATACTCGCCGGTAACCCGAGAGCTACGAAGGGAAACCGCGATGGCGCGCCTGGCCCGGACCGCAGGACTGACCGACGTCCAGGAGGAGATCCTGTCGACGGTGCGCACCTTCGTGGACAAGGAGATCATCCCGCACGCCCAGGCGCTGGAGCACGGTGACACGTACCCGGCCGACATCGTCGAGGGCATGAAGGAGATGGGCCTGTTCGGGCTCACCATCCCCGAGGAGTTCGGCGGGCTCGGCGAGTCCCTGCTGACCTACGCCCTGGTCGTGGAGCAGATCGCGCGCGGCTGGATGTCGGTCTCCGGCGTGATCAACACGCACTTCATCGTGGCGCACATGCTGAAGCAGCACGGCACGCCCGAGCAGCAGCAGAAGTACCTGCCCCGGATGGCGACGGGCGAGGTGCGCGGCTCGTTCTCCATGTCCGAGCCGGAACTGGGCTCCGACGTCGCCGCGATCCGCACCCGCGCCACCCGCGACGGCGACGACTTCGTCGTCAACGGCCAGAAGATGTGGCTGACCAACGGCGGCACGTCCAACCTCACCGCCGTGCTGGTCAAGACCGACGAGGGCGCGGAGAAGGCGCACCGGAACCTCACCACGTTCCTGGTGGAGAAGCCCGAGGGCTACGGCGAGGTGCTGCCCGGCCTCACCATCCCCGGCAAGATCGACAAGATGGGCTACAAGGGCGTCGACACCACCGAGATGGTGTTCGACGGCTTCCGGATCGGCGCGGACCAGGTCCTCGGCGGCCGCACCGGCCAGGGCTTCCGGCACATGATGGACGGCGTCGAGGTCGGCCGGGTCAACGTGGCGGCGCGGGCGTGCGGCATCGCGCTGCGGTCGTTCGAGCTCGCCATCGAGTACGCCCAGCAGCGCAAGACGTTCGGCAAGCCGATCGTGGAGCACCAGGCCATCGCGTTCAAGCTCGCCGAGATGGCCACGAAGGTCGAGGCCGCCCACCTGATGATGGTCAACGCGGCCCGGTTGAAGGACTCCGGCGCGCGCAACGACGTCGAGGCCGGCATGGCGAAGCTCATCGCGTCCGAGTACTGCGCCGAGGTGACGCAGGAGGCGTTCCGCATCCACGGCGGCTACGGCTACTCCAAGGAGTACGAGATCGAGCGCCTGATGCGCGAGGCCCCGTTCCTGCTCATCGGCGAGGGCACCAGCGAGATCCAGAAGACCATCATCAGCCGCGGCCTCCTGCGCGACTACCAGTCCCGCGGCTGACGCACGGCCCGTCGCGCGGCTGACGCACGGCCCGCGGTCCACCGGCAGGCGAGCCCGTCGCCGGTGGACGGCGGGCCGCCGGCCCTGTACCCCCGAACAGCCGCCCCGGCCCGCGCGTACGCCGCACCCGGCCCCGCCGGAGTCACGTTCGCGTCAGTTTCCCGTCACCCGTTTCGCACTGTTCGCCCCGTGTTGGCAGGATGGGGAGATCAGCACCGCGAAGAGGTGGTCACCGTGACGAGTTCCTTCTCCGGCCAGAACCGACCCGGCGTGCCTCCCCGGCTGCCCACCCCGCCCACCGGTTGGCCCATCGGTTCGTACAGCACGTACGAGGAGGCGCAGCGCGCGGTCGACTTCCTGGCCGACGGCGACTTCCCCGTCCAGGAGGTCACGATCGTCGGCGTGGACCTGATGCTCGTCGAACGGGTCACCGGCAAGCTCACCTGGGGCCGGGTGCTGGGCACCGGCGCGGCGTCCGGCGCGTGGTTCGGCCTGTTCGTCGGCGTCCTGCTCAGCCTGTTCAACACCACGCCCGCCTCCAGCCTCGGCCCGATCGTGGTCGGCCTGGTCGTCGGCATCGCGTTCGGCCTCATCTTCGCCGCCGTCGGCTACGGCTCGGCGCGCGGCAAGCGCGACTTCCAGAGCGCGAGCCAGCTCGTCGCGGGCCGCTACGACGTGCTGTGCCAGCCGCGCTCGGCCGAGCGCGGCCGCGACCTGCTCGCCCGGCTCGCCATGCGCCCGTCGGACGCGAAGCAAGACTGAGGTTTGATTTCCCACCCCATCGGGTAAGGCCGTTCCGGGCTCCGGTGGTTGCGGCACCTGATCACCGGGCCTACGTTCGTTCCACCGGTCGACCTGCACTTCGACCGGTGGGCACGACGAGGTGCCGGGCGCTGCGGTCTGGCTCCTCCGTTGTCGGGAAGGAGGCAGGACCGATGAGGGGCAAGGGTCATCGGTTGGCCGCCGCAGGGGGCGCCGCGCTGATCGCGACGTCCGTGCTGGCGGGCTGTGGTTCGGGTGACGGCGGGATCACCATCAACGTCTACAAGTACCCGCAGGAGAACTTCCAGAAGATCGTCGACAACTGCAACTCGGCGGCTGACGGCTACCGGATCGTCTACCACAAGCTCCCGCGCGAGGCCGACGGCCAGCGCGAGCAGATGGTCCGCAGGCTCGCCGCCGAGGACACCGGCATGGACGTGCTGGCGCTGGACGTGACGTGGACCGCGGAGCTGGCCAAGGCGGGCTGGATCAAGGAGTTCACCGGCGAGGCGAGGACGCGGGTCGAGGACGGCACGCTGGAGACACCGCTGGAGACCGCCCGGTACGAGGGCAGGCTGTACGGCGCCCCGGACAACACGAACGTCCAGCTCCTGTGGTACCGCAGCGACCTGGTGCCGACCCCGCCGAAGACGTGGGACGAGATGATCGACCAGGGTTCCGCCCTCGAAGGGGACGGCAACCCGGACACGCCCGGCCTGGTGGCGGCGCAGGGCAAGCAGTACGAGGGCCTGGTCGTCCTCTACAACACGCTGGTCAACTCCGCGGGCGGCCAGATCCTCGACGAGAACGGCACCAAGGCCGTGGTGGACGACGGCGCGGTGAAGGCGCTCGAGGTGCTGAAGAAGTTCGCCACGTCCGACGTGGTCGACCCGTCGTTCTCCAACGCCGCCGAGGACGACGCCCGCCTGGCCATGGAGGGCGGCAAGGCCGCGTTCATGCTGAACTGGCCGTACGTCTACGCCGCCGCGCAGGAGAAGCCGGACTTCGCGAAGAACCTCGCGTGGGCGCCGTACCCGTCGATCGACGGCGACGGGGCCGAGGTCACGGTGGGTGGCATCAACTACGCCGTCAGCGCGTTCACGCAGCACCCCGAGGAGTCGTTCGACGCGGTGATGTGCTTGCGCAGCGCGGAGAACCAGAAGTTCGCCGCCATCAACGACGGCGTGCCGCCGACCATCGAATCGGTCTACCAGGACCCGGAGATGGCGAAGCCGTACCCGATGAAGGAGGCGATCCTGGAGACGTTGAAGAACGCGAGCGCGCGCCCGCGCACCCCCGCGTACCAGAACGTCTCCACGGTGATCTCCACGATCCTGTCGCCGCCGTCGGGCATCGACCCGCAGCGGACGGCGGACCGGCTCCGGTCGGAGCTGCAGGACGCGCTCGACTCGAAGGGGGTGCTGCCGTGAGCCACGCGGTGAACCACGCGCCGACCGACGCGGAGGCGCCCGACCCGAAGCTGTCGCCGCGGGCGAAGGCCGCCCTGAGCGAGGGCAAGAAGGCGGAACGGCGGCTCGGCCTGATGCTGTGCGCGCCCGCGATCCTCATCATGGCCGCGGTGGCGGGCTGGCCGATCATCTACTCGGTCTGGCTGTCCCTGCAGCGCTACGACCTGAAGTTCCCGGACCGCACCGAGTTCGTCGGGCTGGAGAACTACGCCACCGTGCTGTCCAACCCGTACTGGTGGAACGCCATGTGGGTGACGGTGCTGATCACCGTCGTGTCCGTGGCCGTCGAGCTCGTGCTCGGCATGGCCCTGGCGCTGATCATGCACCGCACGCTGGTCGGCCGCGGCATCGTGCGCACGTCCACGCTGATCCCGTACGGCATCGTCACGGTCGTCGCCGCGTTCTCGTGGCGCTACGCGTGGACGCCGGGCACCGGCTACCTGGCCGAGACGCTCGCGGGCGGCGAGCCGGTGCTGACGGAGAAGATCCCGGCGATCATGGTGGTGACGCTGGCCGAGATCTGGAAGACCACGCCGTTCATGGCGTTGCTGCTGATGGCGGGCCTGGCGCTGGTGCCGGACGACCTGCTGAAGGCCGCCGCGATGGACGGCGCGTCGGCGTGGCAGCGGTTCACCAAGGTGATGGTGCCGGTGATGAAGCCGGCGATCCTGGTGGCGCTGCTGTTCCGCACGCTCGACGCGTTCCGCATCTTCGACAACCTGTTCGTGCTCACGGCGGGCTCGCAGGGCACGTCGTCGGTGTCGATGCTGACCTACAACAACCTGATCAAGGGCCTGAACCTGGGCATCGGCTCCACCATGTCGGTGCTGATCTTCATCGCGGTGGCGATCATCGCGTTCGTGTTCGTGAAGCTGTTCGGCACCGCCGCTCCCGGCGGCGACGGCGGGGGGAGGCGCTGATGGCGGGCATCGGCGGGGCGGTGACCACGGGCCGCAAGGCGCGCTGGACCGTCCTCAACATCCTCGTGGTGGCGTACGCGCTGGTCCCGGTGCTGTGGATCGTGTCGCTGTCGTTCAAGACCAAGGAAACCCTGGCCGACGGCAACTTCATCCCCCGGCAGTGGACGTTCGACAACTACAAGGCGATCTTCTCGACCACGGAGTTCGTCCGGGCGCTGGTCAACTCGATCGGCATCGCGCTGATCGCCACGGCCGTGGCGGTCGTGTTCGGCACGATGGCCGCGTACGCGATCGCCCGGCTCGACTTCCCCGGCAAGCGGCTGCTGGTCGGGGTGTCGCTGCTGATCGCGATGTTCCCGCAGATCTCGCTGGTCTCGCCGCTGTTCGAGATCGAGCGGACGCTGGGCCTGTTCGACACCTGGCCCGGCCTGATCCTGCCGTACATCACGTTCGCGCTGCCGCTGGCGATCTACACGCTGTCTGCGTTCTTCCGGGAGATCCCGTGGGAGCTTGAGAAGGCGGCGAAGATGGACGGCGCGACGCCCGGTCAGGCGTTCCGCCGGGTCATCGCGCCGCTGGCCGCGCCGGGCGTGTTCACCACGGCCATCCTGGTGTTCATCTTCTGCTGGAACGACTTCCTGTTCGCGATCTCGCTGACCTCCACCGAGCAGTCCCGCACGGTGCCGGTCGCGCTGTCGTTCTTCACCGGCAGCTCGCAGTTCGAGGACCCGACCGGGTCGATCGCCGCCGCCGCGGTGGTGATCACCATCCCGATCATCCTCTTCGTGTTGTTCTTCCAGCGTCGGATCGTCGCCGGGTTGACCTCCGGCGCCGTCAAGGGGTGAAGCAATGGCCGAGATCGTTCTGGACAACGTGACCAAGCAGTACCCCGACGGCGCGGTGGCCGTGCGGGACGTGGACATCGAGATCGCCGACGGCGAGTTCATCATCCTGGTCGGCCCGTCGGGCTGCGGGAAGTCCACGACCCTCAACATGATCGCGGGCCTGGAGGACATCACGTCCGGCGAGCTGCGCATCGGCGGCGAGCGGGTCAACGAGCGCGCGCCCAAGGACCGCGACATCGCGATGGTGTTCCAGTCCTACGCGCTCTACCCGCACATGACCGTGAAGGAGAACATGGCCTTCCCGCTGCGGCTGGCCAAGGTGGACGACGCCACGGTGGAGAAGAAGGTCCGGGAGGCCGCGCAGATCCTCGACCTGACCCAGCACCTGGACCGCAAGCCGTCCAACCTGTCCGGCGGGCAGCGGCAGCGGGTCGCGATGGGACGCGCGATCGTGCGCAGCCCCAAGGCGTTCCTGATGGACGAGCCCCTGTCCAACCTGGACGCGAAGCTGCGCGTGCAGATGCGCACGTCGGTGTCGCGGCTGCAGAAGCAGCTCGGCACCACCACCGTCTACGTGACGCACGACCAGACCGAGGCGATGACCCTCGGCGACCGGGTGGTGGTGATGCGGGGCGGCGCGGTGCAGCAGATCGGCGCGCCGCAGTTCCTCTACGACAACCCGGCCAACCTGTTCGTCGCCGGGTTCATCGGCTCGCCCGCGATGAACTTCGTGCCCGCCGCGCTGGAGCACGGCACGTTGCGCGCGGCGCTCGGCGACGTGCCGCTCACCGACCGGGTGCGCGGGCTGCTGGAGAGCGCCGACGCACCCCGTGAGGTGATCATGGGGCTGCGGCCGGAGCACTTCGAGGACGCCCGGTTGGTGGAAGACCACGTTCGCTCGACCGGGGTCAGCTTCACCAACCAGGTCGACGTGCTGGAGTCGATGGGGTCGGACAAGTTCGCCTACTTCAGCCTCTCGGGTGAACAGGCGACGTCGGCGGAACTGGCCGAGCTCGCCGCCGACGCGGGCAGCGCCGACGTGCCGGGCGGCGGCGTGTCCCTGGTCGCCCGGATCTCGGCGACGTCCACCGCGACCGAGGGCGAGCCGGCCGAGATCTGGTTCGACCCGGACAAGGTGCAGCTGTTCGACCCGGACAGCGGCCGCAACCTCACCTACCGCGGCTGAGCGACACCCCGGAGGGCCGTCCCGCGCACGTCGGGGCGGCCCTCCGGCATTTCGGCGCACGTCGCGGCGCGTTGCCGACCAGTCCGGAGCATCAGCGGGGACGAACTCCATAGGCCATTCAGCGCAGCAGGAACGCAACTCGCCGCAATTGTCGCGCCGTCACTCCCGCCGATCCCCACGCTGGTCGAAGGCGGTGACGACTCCGGCCGTAAAGGGCCGGGGCAGGGGAGTCCGCCGAGCACAGAGAAGAGCGCGAGATGGGGATCCTTGACGGAAAAGCAGTCGTGATCACCGGGGCGGGGCGTGGGTTGGGCGAGGCCTACGCGATGCACGCGGCGCAGGCCGGTGCGGCGGTCGTGGTCAACGACGTGGACGCTGACCAGGCAGAACAGGTGGCCGAGCACATCAGGTCGTACGGCGGGCGCGCCGTGGCGAGCACGCACACCGTGGCCGATCCCAGCGAGGCCGAGAAGATCGTGGGAATGTGCCAGGCGGAGTTCGGCCGGGTCGACGGCCTGGTGAACAACGCCGGGCTGAACTACGAGACAGTGCCGTGGGAGGACGACCCGGAATCGATCCGGCGCATCGTCGAGGTGAACCTCCTGGGGGTCATATTCACCGGAATGGCGGCGATGCGCGTGATGCGCGAGCAGGGTTCCGGTTCCATCGTCAACATTTCGTCAGGCGCGTTTCTCGGTCAGCGCAAACTCGCCACCTACTCCGCCACCAAGGGCGCCGTGGCGTCGCTCAGCTCGTCGTGGGCGCTGGACCTGGAGGGCGACAACATCCGGGTCAACGCGGTCTGCCCGGTCGCGCACACCCGGATGGTGTGGAAGTCCGAGCGGTCCCTGCGCGCCATCCCGGCCGACCGCACCCCCGGCAAGGTCGCGCCGCTGGTGCTGTTCCTGCTCAGCGACGCGGCCGACGGCATCACCGGCCAGGTGGTCCGGTGCAACGGCCGGCAGCTGCACCTGGTCGGCTACCCGTACTTCAAGCAGCCGATCCTGGAGAGCGACGCCTGGGACACCACCTCCGTGAAGCGGGCCTTCGACGGCGTCCTGCAAGCCCACCTCGAACCGTTCGGCCTGGAGAAGCGCATGCCGCCGCGGCTGCGCGAGCTCGTGGAGCCCGGCCGGACGGCGTGACGGCCGCGGGGAAGTGCCGCCTCGCGTGGGCACTTCCCCTCCGAGAGGCCGCGGATCACCTGTCTGCCAACGGATTCCGCGCCGGTCACTCCTTCGGGTGATCGCTTTGGTGTCGGTACCCGGTGCCACGATGCTGGACATGGGCGCACGCACACCTCGTGTCACGGACTGGCGGCTGGTGGTGCAGTCGCGGCTGGACCGCGTCCGGGCCGACCTCGCGGCGCTCGGACCGCCCGACCCCCTCGACCTGGAGAGCCGGCAGTGGCGGGCGGTCGCCGAGCAGGAGGCCGCCGTCGTCGAGGACATGATCACCCGCACGGAGTCGCGGTGGCGCACGGTGGCGTCGTGGTGGTCCGGCTGGCACATCGAACGCGCCTGGCGGTCCGTGCACGAGGCGGAGATCGCGGTCGTGGCCGCCGGCAACGGGTTCCAGGGCCGGCTGCCGGGGCTCAAGGCACGGGTCGCCGAGAACCTGCACGAGCACGACCCGCGCCGCGTCGCGCTGGAGGAGATGCGGCCGGGGGAGCACCCGCTGGCCGTCGAGCGGGAACTCGTCGTGGACGCGCTGCGGGCGGCGTTCGACGCGTCCGACTTCGCCCACGCCGGGTCGCGGGCGCTGCGGAACAAGCTGATCGCCGCCTCCGCCGTGCTGTTCGTCGTCAACACCGTGCTGGGCGTCGTCGGGCTGGTGAAGCCGGGGCTGATCCCGATGTGCGTCGGCTCCGAGAAGCTGCCGACGGTGTGCCCGTCGGGCAAGGGCGCGGCGAGCACGGACGTGTGGCTCGTGCAGGTGCTCGGGGCGTTCGGCGCGGTGCTGTCGGCCGTCGTGCTGCTCCTGCGCCGGCGGCCGAGCCTGTCGCCGTACGTCATGGTCGGCTACCAGGCCCTGATCAAGGTGCTGCTGGGCGCCGCGCTGGCCGTGGTGGGCATCCTGGCGCTCGGCGCGGGCGTGACGACCGGCCTCATCGGCGTCGCGTCGCAGGCGGCGCTGCTGCTGTGGGCCGTCATCCTCGGGTACGGCCAGCAGGTCGCGACGCGGCTGCTCGACAGCTACACGGACCGGGTGATGGACCAGGCCCGGCCCCTGCCGAGGCTGGAGAGCCAGCGGTAGCCGTCACCGGGTCCGCGAGCGGAGGGTGGAGATGACGTCCTGGTCCCACCGGTGCGTGCGGATCAGGCGGTACCGCTCGGCGGCGACCCACAGGTACGCCTCGGTCTCCGTCCGGTCGCCGACCAGGTCCGCCTGCCGCAGCATCCCCACCACCGGCACGTACTCCTCCTCGTACCAGCGCTTCGCGATCGTCGCCCGGTCCATGAGCACGCCCTCGTCCTGCATCAGCCGGAAACCCCACGCCTCCACGTGCTCGCCCAGCCCGGCGTAGTCCCACGGGTCCGACAGCACCACGGCCACCCGCGCCTGCCCGCTCAACGGCACCCGTTCCAGGAACAGCCGCCGGTAGTCCTTCACGATCAGGTCGCCGCGGTGCCGGATGCCGTGCGCCGAGATCCGCGTGACGACCTCCGTCACGTACGCGTCGATGACCTCCAGCCCCAACGCGTGCGCCACCGACACCCGGTGGTGCCCGTCCTGGACGAAGTGCAGGTCGCCGACCCGGTACACCTCGATGGGCGGCACGGGCTCGCCGCGCCGCTGGGCCAGCGCCAACCGCTGCCACCGCTCGCGCACCCGCGCGGACGTCGGCCGGAACCGGCGGTCGAAGTCACGGGTCCGGTCCACGCTGCCCACGATCGAGTCCAGCCGGATCGTCCGCAGCCCCAGCCGCCGTTCGCTGAGCATCCCCAGCGCCTCCACGACCTCGTGGAACGGCAGCGTGATGTTCACGTCGTCCGGCTCGCGCCGCAGCCACGTCGACAGCCGGGACATCACCTGCCGGCGACGTGCGCGCAGGAAGTCGTTCTCCGCGTCGGCCTGCGGAAAACCCGTGTCACGGCGCACGACGCGCCCCCTCTCCGTCGTCGGCCGGGATGTCCAGCACCCGGTACCCCACCACGTTCACCACGCGGGTCGAGCCCAGCGCGCGGTCCTCCTTCACGGCGCCGTGCGGGTGGATGTGCCCGTGCAGCATGAGCGGTGGCCGCAGCCGCCGCACGGCGTCGTGCAGGCACGCGAACCCGCGGTGCGGCGGGTCCGGCTCGTCACCGCAGCCCAGCGGCGGCGAGTGCGTGAGCAGCACGTCGACGCCGCGCCCGTCCCGCAGCCGCCGCCACTGGGCCGTCCGCAGCACCCGCCGCAGCCGCCGCGCCTGCTGCCGCTCGGTCCACTGGTTCGGCCCGCCGCTGTACCGGATCGACCCGCCGAGTCCCGCGATCCGCAGCCCGGCGACGTCCACCACGCGCTCGTCCGCGTTCACGGCGCCCGCCGGGCCGGGCCACCGCGCGGGGATGCCCGCCTTCGTCCACAGGCCGCGCACGTTGGCATAACCGGTCAGGTCGACGTCGTGGTTCCCGGGCACGAACACGCACGGCCGGTCCAGCGCGTTCGCCAGGAACTCCAGGTAGTCGAACGGCAGGTCGCCCGCGGCCACGACGAGGTCGACGTCGTGCCGCCGCACCTGCTCGGTCCACAGCTGCTCGACGACCTCGTCGGCCACCGCGAGCACCTTCGGCATCCATCGAGCCTAAGCGCTTCGGCCGACGGCGACACCTCGCCGGCGAAAGGGGTGAAACCCGCCGTCCTCCTCCTGCCCCACAAGGGAAATCGGGTTAGCGTCAGTGCCGTGCTCGCCGAGCTGTTCCTCGACGCGTCGCGCGCCTGCCGGGTCCACAGCCCGCTCACCCACACCCTGCTGGTGTCGGCGGCGGACGACCTGACCCGCGGCGGCGTCACCGCGCGGGTGATGGCGGGCGCCCAGTGCGACCGCCACGGCACCGTGCCGGGCCTGCGGTTCGCGGGCGCGCTGCACCGGCTCGTCCTCGAAGGGCGCGCGCCCGCGCTGGCCCGGCACTACCCGACGGTGGGTGGCGAACCCGATCTCGGCAGGCTGTGGGACGACGCGCTGCCCGTGCTGGAGGAGCACGCCGACGAACTGCGCTTCCTGGTCACGTCCACGGTCGTGCAGACCAACGAGCCGGGCCGCAGCGCGCCCCTGTTCGGCGGGCTCCAGACCGCGACCCACCTGGCCGCCGCCGAGGCGGGCCGGCGGGCGACGTTCCCCGTCCGGCTCCTCGAGGTGGGCGCGTCGGGCGGCCTGAACCTGCGCCCGCACCGCATCGCGTACGTCGTGGACGGCGTGGCGGCGGGCGACCCCGGCAGCCCGTTCGAGCTGGACCCGAAGTGGACCGGCCGCCCGCCCGTCGACGTCCGCCACCCCCTGCGCCTGGTCCGGCGCGCGGGCTGCGACCTCGACCCGGTGGACGTGACGACCGAGGACGGGCGGCTGCACCTGTCGTCGTTCGTCTGGGCCGACCAGCTCCACCGGTTCCGGCGCCTCCAGGCGGCGATCGACCTCGCGCGCCTCGACCCCGTGCCGGTCCAGCGGGCGACCGGCCCCGAGTGGCTGGCCGACCAGCTGGCCCAGCCGGAGCGGGACGTGCTGACCGTCGTGTGGCACTCGGTGGTCTGGCAGTACGCGTCGCCGGCGGACCGGGCGATGGGCCGCGCGATCCTCGCCGACGCCGCCGCCCGCGCCACCCCGCAGGCGCCGCTGGCGCTGCTCGTCTACGAACCCCGCCGCACCCACCGGACCGACCCGTACGAGTTCCAGCTCCTGCTGAAGCTCTGGCCCGCCGGTGTCTCGCTGCGCCTGGGCTCGGGCGCGGGCCACGGCATCCCGTTCACGTGGGACACCGCGCCCTGGACCTGAGGGTTCGGCGCCCGCGAGGTCGCGACTCCCGGGCGACCGAGCCGCCGTCCGCGGAGCAGCGGCGATCAAGCACCGTTGGCGATCAGCAGGGTCACGGTGGCCAGCCAGCCGATGAGGAACGTGACGATCCAGAACCGCAGGTTGGTGAACATCCTCGTCATGTCGGAACACTCCGTCGCGGAAGAAGGGCGGTTGAGCGGACTCAGAGCCATTGGTTCCGGCGGAATATTCGGTACAGCGTCAGGCAGACCACGAGGATCACGGCCATCACCAGGGGGTAGCCGTAGCGCCAGTGCAGTTCCGGCATGTAGTCGAAGTTCATGCCGTACACGCCGACGCCCATGGTCGGCACGGAGATGATCGCCACCCACGCGGCGAGCTTGCGCATGTCGGAGTTCTGCTGGAGCGTGATCTTCGCCAGCACGGCGTTGACCAGCGTCGTCAGCAGCTCGTCGAAGTTGATGACGCGTTCGGACACCTCGGTGAGGTGGTCGTCCACGTCGCGGAAGTACGAGCGCACCTGCTCGGGGATCAGCGGCGTGTAGCCCTCCGCCAACCGCCGCAGCGGCACGGCCAGCGGCATCACCGCGCGGCGCAGCTCCAGCACCTCGCGCTTCATCAGGTAGATCTGGTCGGCGCTGACCCGGCTGCGCGGCTGGAAGACCAGCGCCTCCATCTGGTCGATGTCGTCCTCGATGTGGTCGGTCACGTCGAGGTAGTTGTCGACCACGTGGTCGGCGATGGAGTACAGCACCGCGGCCGGCCCGTGGCGCAGCCGGTCGGGCTCCTCCTCCAGCTCCCGCCGCACGGCGGCCAGCCCGGAGTGGTTGCCGTGCCGCACCGTCACCACGAAGTCGCGGCCGAGGAACACCATGACCTCGCCGCTCTCCACGATCTCGTTGGCCGTGTCGGGCGACGCGTTCTGCACGTACCGCACGGTCTTGAGCACCATGAACAGCGTGTTGTCGTAGCGCTCCAGCTTGGGCCGCTGGTGGGCGTGCACGGCGTCCTCGACGGCCAGCTCGTGCAGCCCGAACGTGTCGGCGATGCCCTGGATCTGCGTCTCGTCCGGCTCGTGCAGCCCGATCCAGACGAAGCCGTCGCCGCGCTTGCGCACCTCGTCCACCGCGTCCGTGTGCGACCACCGGCCGGGCAGGCGCTTGCCGTCGACGTAGACGCCGCAGTCCACGACGTAGTGCGACAGCGGCACGGGGACGGGCACGGACGGGCGTTCGGGCGTGCGGCCTCTCAGGCCGCCGAGCGAGGGCAGGCTGGGCACGGGTGACCTCCGGTTCAGGGGCGTCGACATCGACGAACGACGACGGCACGTCCCCGACCGGTACCGCTGGGCCTAGCTGGTGAGAGCCGGCTCCCCGATGAGGACGCGCGAGGTACTCGCAGGATGGGGGTCGTTACTCATCGGTAGTCCTCACCTCCTCGGGGTCGGTTGTCCGCGGCGGTGTAGTCGCTCACAGACCGGTTGCCGAGGGTACTCCCCCGGTGCTCACACTGTCGTCCCGGTCGGGGTGGACCTCGATCACACGGAACACCAGCCAACGGAGGCGTGCGGTGCAGTTCGGGCGTTACTACGAGGAGTTCGAGGTCGGCGCGGTCTACAAGCACTGGCCCGGGAAGACGGTCACCGAGTACGACGACCACCTGTTCTGCCTCCTGACCATGAACCACCACCCGTTGCACATGGACGCGCACTACGCGGCGGAGACCACCGACTTCGGCAAGAACGTCGTCGTCGGCAACTACATCTACTCCCTGCTGCTGGGCATGTCCGTGCCGGACGTGTCGGGCAAGGCCATCGCCAACCTCGAGGTCGAGTCGCTCAAGCACATCAAGCCGACCTTCCACGGCGACACCATCTACGGTGAGACCGAGGTGCTGGACAAGACGCCGTCCAAGTCCAAGGACGACCGCGGTGTCGTGTACGTCGAGACCCGCGGGTACAAGCAGGATGGAACGGTCGTCTGCGTGTTCCGCCGCAAGGTGATGGTGCCGAAGCGGTCCTACGGCGAGGCGCGCGGTGGCGAGCAGCCGGGAAGGCCCGAACCGTCCGCCGGCTGAACCGGCGGTTGGACGAAGGAGTGACGTGACCCCGCTGGATCTGGTGCGGCAACGACTGGCCGGGTTCGCCCGGGAGGAGGCGCGCGGCGTCTCCCCGCTCTACGAGCACCTGGCCGCGCACGCCGCCGACGATCCGGAGGTCGCCGGTCTGCTGACCGCCGCCCCGGAGCGGTTCGCCCACGCGACCCTGTTCCTGGCGGCGGCGCACCGGCTGCTCCAGGCCGAGCCGTACCACGAGCTGTCGAACTACTACCCGTCGTTGGGCGGCACGTACGGCGCGGACGTCAACACGTGGACGGTGTTCCGCCGGTTCGTGCTGGAACGGGCCGACCGGATGCGGGCGCTGATCTCCACCCGCACCACGCAGACCAACGAGGTGCGCCGCGCCGCGCTCCTCTACCCGGCGCTCGCGCAGGTCAAGGGTCCGGTGGCGCTGCTGGAGGTCGGTTGTTCCGCCGGCCTCCTGCTCGGCCTCGACCAGTACGGCTACCGCTACCAGACCGAGCAGGCCGGGCAGCTCGTCGCCGGTCCGGCCAAGGCGGCGCTCGGGCTGCACTGCGCGGTGGAGCTGGCGCCGGGCGCGGAGCTGCCGAAGATCCCCAAGGCGGTGAAGATCGCGGCGAAGGTGGGGCTGGACCGGGCGCCCGCCGACCTGACCGACGAGGACACGTACGCGTGGCTGGAGGCGTGCGTGTGGGCGGACCAGCCGGAGCGGCTGCGGCTGTTCGGCGTGGCGGCGGCCGTGCAGCGGAAGTCGCCGCCGGAACTGGTCGTCGGCGACGCCGTGGCGGACCTCGCCGCGGCCGTCGACCGGCTGCCCGCCGAGCTGCCGCTGGTCGTGCTGACCAGCAACGTGCTGCCGTACCTGTCGGGCGAGGAGTTCGTGCGCGCGCTGGGCGCGCTGGACCGGCCGCTGTGGTGGCTGAGCCACGAGGTGTACGACGCGGCGCTGGCGCACGTGCTGCCGGGCCGGGACGACCTGCGGCCCGCGCCGGGCGAGGCGGCGTTCGGCGTGCTGGGGCTGACCCGGTTCGAGGACGGCGGGCCGCGGTCGACGCGGGTTCTGGCGCGCACGGCGCCGCACGGCCAGCGGTTGGTCTGGCTCGCCTGATCGGGCGAAGTCGATCAGCGCCGGGGGCGACGGCCGCGCTCCCCGAGGGCCTCGTGGACCTTCTCGGCCAGTGGGAGTGTGGCCAAGATCGCAGCGTCCGCCCATCGGACCTCCGATGCGTCGTCGCCCGCTCGGACCACACCCGATCGCACCTGGCAGGCGCAGTCGCGGATGACGTGGACGCCCCGTGGCGCCGGACGGGTGACGGTTCTGATCAACTCCCCGACGGTCACGGAGAGTCCCGTTTCCCTCCTTAGTTACCGCACAATTGCGGTTTCGTCGGATTCGCCAGGCTCAACTCGGCCGCCCGGTCACGGCCACAGTCCCTCACCTGGGGGATTGCTCCCTCTTGCGAGTAACAGTCGCCCGTTCGTGTCATGGACTGTGCCGCCGACACGGCGGATCGGAGACTCACGTTCGGCCGTCACGCTTACCGTGCGTAGTCACACCGGGTTGGCGGTGCAGGACGCTGACCCAAGTGCGGTACAAATCTCCCGACGTGTCGCGGAGTGCGGTACAACGGTTTTCACTGGCGCCAAACGGGTGCGGTAGCGAACGGGGTTGATCACCGTGAATCTGAAGAAGATTCTCACTTTCGCCGGGGTCGGCTTGGTCCTGTTCTTCCTCATCGCGGAGCCACAGCAGGCGGCTCAGCTCGTGCAGGACATCCTGGGGACGCTGCGGACGGCGGCTGAGGCGCTCATCACCTTCGTGAAACAATTGTTCTGAGTCGCCCGGCTCCTCCCCGACGGCGAGAGGTCGAAGGCATGTTCGCACCACGGGATCCCGACGAGTACCTGCTCCCCACGGAGCGTCGGGTCATCCGGGTACGCAGGCACTGGAGCAGTCTGCTCTGGGATCTCCTCGAAGCCGGCGCACTGCTCGCCGGCGCGATGATGATCTCGTACCTGCTGCCCGACAACGCCGGCGTCATCCAGAACATCCTCTGGTACGCCTCGCTGTTCGTGCTGCTCAGGCTGGCCTACTTCGTCATGGAGTGGTGGGTGGAGCGGATCGTGGTCACCGACAAGCGGTTCATGATCTCCTCGGGGGTCTTCGAGACCAAGGTCGCCATGATGCCGATCAGCAAGGTCACCGACCTGACCTACGAGCGCTCGGTGCTCGGGCGCATGTTCGGCTTCGGCACCCTGGTCGTGGAGTCGGCCGGTCAGATCCAGGCCCTCAACCGGATCGAGTACCTGCCGAACCCCGAGGAGGTCTACGACGCCATCTCGGAGTTGACCTTCGGCGACAAGAAGGCACAGGCCGAGCGGTTCTCGATGATCAAGGCGCAGCGGGCGGCGCGCGGCAAGAAGATGGTGCCGTAGCCGCGGCGCGGCCGTGGTGCGGACTCGGCCGTAGTGGAGACTGGCAGGGTGCGCATCGACCTGCACACCCACTCGACCGAGTCCGACGGCACCGACACGCCCGCGGAGCTGGTGGCGGCAGCGGCCGCCGCCGGCTTGAGCGCGGTCGCGCTCACCGACCACGACACCGCCGCCGGCTGGGCGGAGGCGGCCGACGCGCTGCCACCCGGCCTGCGGCTGGTGCGTGGCGCCGAGCTGTCGTGCGCCTCCGACGACGGCCGGGGTCGGGTCATCACCGTCCACCTGCTCGCCTACCTGTACGACCACACCTCGGCCGCGCTGGTCGAGGAGCAGCTCCGGCTGCGGCTCGAACGACGGCACCGGCTGCGCCGGATGGCCGAGCGGATGGTCGACGACGGTTTCCCCATCGACCCCGACGAGCTGATGGCGGCGATGCCGACCGACGCGCCGGCCGGCCGCCCGCACCTCGCGATGGCGTTGATCCGGGCTGGGGTGGTGCGCACGGTGGACGAGGCGTTCGCCCGCTACCTGACCGGCGGCCGGTACTACGTGCCGCGGACCGACACGCCCGTCGCGCGGGCCATCGAGATGATCACCGAAGCCGGCGGGGTGACGGTGCTCGCGCACCCGTTCGCCACGTCGCGCGGCCCGATCGTCACCGACCAGGTGCTAGCCGACCTGGCCGCCCAAGGACTGGCGGGCGTGGAAGTGGACCACCCCGACCACGACCCCGGGACGCGGGCACGGCTGCGCGGCCTGGCGAACGACCTGGGCTTGGTGATGACGGGCTCCAGCGACTACCACGGCACCAACAAGACCGTGAAGCTCGGCGCGGAGACCACCGCCCCCGAGGCCCTGGAAGCCCTGGCCGACAAAGCCACCGGCTGCAAGATCCTGGTCGGCTAGCCACCACCCACCCCACCGCCGCGAGGCCGCGTCGGTAGTTCGCACCTCATCCGCCGGTGATCACGCTCTTCGATCGCCGGCGGATCAGGTGCGAGCTGCCGACTTCATGGCGGCCGAGCCGCCGTCTGCGGAGCAGCGGCCATGTGCACGGCCGCGTCGGTAGTTCGCGGCCCATCCCGCGGCGATCACGCTTTTCGATCGTCGCGGGATCGGTCGCGAGCTGCCGACTTCCAGGCGGCCGAGCCGCGACGCCGGAGGCGGTGCCATGTGCACAGCAGCGGCAGATAGATCGGTAGCGTGGACCTGTGCAGGAACAGTTGGGGTTCGACTTCGGCGCGATGCCGAAGAAGCTCGTGCGGGTGACTCCGGCGAAGCTCGCCACGTGGGCCGACTGCCCGCGCCGCTTCCGCATGGCCTACCTCGACCGGCCGTCGCCGCCGCGTGGTGGGGCGTGGGCGCACAACACGCTCGGCGCGGTGGTGCACAACGCGTTGAAGGCGTTGTTCGACCTGCCCGCCGAGCGCCGCACGCCGGAGCAGGCGGTGGCGTTGCTGCACCGGCAGTGGAAGAGCGAGGGCTTCCGGGACGCCGAGCAGGCGGCCGTCTACCGGGACCGGGCGGTGGGCTGGGTGCGCGACTACGTCACCGAGCTGGACACCTCGATCGAACCGGTGGGCATCGAGCGCTGGGTGTCCACGCCGACGTCGAAGATCGTCGCCGAGGGCCGGGTCGACCGCATCGACCTGCGGGACGGCGAACTGGTGATCGTGGACTACAAGACCGGCCGGCACGCGCTGACCGTGGACGACGCGCGGGGCTCGCAGGCGTTGGCGCTGTACGCGCTGGCCGCGCGCCGCACGTTGCGCAAGCCGTGCTACCGGGTGGAGCTGCACCACCTGCCGTCGGGCACGGTGGCGGTGTGGGAGCACACCGAGGAGAGCCTGGCCCGGCACGTGTCGCGGGCCGAGGAGGCGGCGGACGAGTTGGCGCTCGCCACGGACACCCTCGCCGCGGGCGGTGACCCGGAGATCCTGTTCCCGCCGCGCACCGGGAACCAGTGCACGTGGTGTGACTTCCGCCGCTCCTGCCCGGAGGGGCAGCGGGCGGCGCCGACGATCGACCCGTGGGCGCTGCTCGCGCCGTAGAGTTGGCCGGGTGACGATCGTGGACAGCAGACGCGAAGCACGCCCGGCCCGGGCGTGGCGGGGCGTCAGCGGCGCGCTTGCCGTCGGCCTGGCGCTGCTGGCGTTGGCGATGATCGGCGTTCAGGTGTACGCGGGCAGCCAGGACCTGCCCGGGCCAGGGCTGGACGTGGTGGCGTGGCACGTGGTGGCGGCGGTCGCCGCGGTGGTGGCGCAGGTCGTGGCCGACCGGCGCCGCGGCTGGGTCGTCGGGGTGTGCGGCGCGGTGGTCGTGCTGCTGGCCGCGGCGGTCCTGTGGTTCTTCTGGTGGGCCTGACCCGCTGATCCCGACCGGGCGGGGGTGGTGCTCCGGTCAGGAGAGCCAGGCGCGCCAGGTCGGCAGCAGGGTCGCCAGGAGCGCGTCGGGCACCTCGGTGTTGGGCGAGTGCATCGCGCCCGGCAGCACGGCGAAGTCGGCGTCCAGCCGTTCCGCCATGTCCCGCTGGCTCGCCGCCGACCAGGCGTCGTCCAGCTCACCGCACACCACCAGGCACGGGATGCCGGACGACCGGGTGACGCGGGCCAGCTTCGCGACCAGGTCGGGTTCGGTGCGCAGCGCCGAGCCCATGCCGAGCAGCCCCGCGGGCGACGACCGGACGAACCGCTCGCGGTAGAAGTCCTTCAGCTCCTGCGGGATGAGCCGCCACCGCGGTTGCAACGCCTGACGGGTCTCGTTGACCTGCTGCGACGCCTCGATGCCCTGTTCGCGGAGCACGACCTCGCCGTAGTCGAGGGCGGTGCGGCGGGCGCCGGGCGGCAGCTCCGACGGGCCGGACGCGAGCAGCGTCAGCCCCGACACGGGCGCGCCGGCGAGCACCGCGCCGCGGGCCACGAGCCCGCCGAACGAGTGGCCGAGCAGCAGCACGCGCCTGCCCTCGGCGGCCAGCTTCGCCACCAGTTCCGCCATCACCGCGCCCAGCTCGGCCGGCCGGTAGGCGGACTCCGCCACCGGGCCGACGGACTCGTACTGGCCGGGCAGGTCGACGGCCACGACCTCGATGCCCGCGTCGGAGATCGGGTCGAGCAGGGGCGCGAAGTCCTCTTTGGACCCGGTGTAGCCGGGCAGCAGCAACGCGGTCGCGCCGAGGTCCGAGCCGGCGGCGGGCGCGCGCAGCGCGGCGATCGGTCCGTGTCGGCCGGGCAGGTCCACGCGTTCCGCGCGGTGCGGGCTGAACTGCGAGTGCACGTTCGCAGTCTGCCCCACTCGGGGTGCCGGCGCGTGACGCCTTACCGCAGCGCGGCCACGACAGCGCGCCTACTTCCGCGCGCCCACCGCACTGCGCCTACCGCAGTGCGACGAGCGTTCCGCCCCGCTGTTCCAGCACCACGGTGCCCTCGGTGGCCATCTCGACCGGCCCGGTGTGGCCGTCGCGGTCCACCGGGATCGCGCCGACCTCCTGGCCGGTGACCTGGTCGAGCACCTTGAGGCCGTCCGTCACGGGCACGAGCAGCCGGCCGGCGAGCGTGGTGCCGGGGCCGAGCGTGTCGTTCGCCGTCCACAGCGGGTTCAGCTCGGCGGGCGACAGCGCCACCGTCTTCGAGCCGGTGAACCAGTACACGTTCGCGGTGCTCGTGAACGTCGACGCGACGCGGCCGGGCGGGTCGCCCGCCAGCTCCTCCGCGCCGACGTCCACGGGGTGGCTGGTGACCAGGGAGCCGGTCTCGGCGTCGAACACCACGATCCGGTTCGGCACGGCCACCGCGACGCGGGTCGCGGTCACCGCGATCACCCGGGCGCCCTTCTCCCCGATCACGGCGGTGGTGAGGACCTGCGGCTCGTCGGACTTCTCCGGGTTCGGCTTCAGCACCGTGAGCCGGTCGGACGGGTCGAGCGCGGGGCAGCGCTCGATCAGCGCGATCTTGCCGGCGGTGACGGCGAACGAGCCGTAGGTGCAGCCGGTGCGCGGCTGCTTGCCCGGGTTCACGATCGCGCGCAGCGTGCCGTACTCCAGCGAGCGGACGAGGTCGTCGCGGCGGTAGACCTCGACGAACGTCTCACCCGTCGTGAGCACGTGCGAGCCCTCGTTCAGTAGGCGCGTGCCGAGCTCGGCGTCGCCGTTGCGCTGCGGCCCGCGCTTGCCGGAGGCGAGTTCGAGGGTGGTGACCTCGGAGCAGTTGGTGTCCTTGCGGTGCACCGCGAACACCCGGCCCCAGGCCGTGGTGACGGTGCACAGGGGCCAGTCGCGGGCGTAGCGCCAGCGGACGTCGCCGGTGAGCGCGTCGTGCCCGACGACCTCGCCGCCGTCGGCGGTGACCACGACCGAGTCGAGGTTCACCGGGACGGGGGTCGCGCCGCTGGGCGCGCGCCAGACCTCCGAGAGCGACGGCGGCATCTCGGTGGCCGGTTGCAGCGGGGTGATCTCGGACGGGCCGGTGACGCTGGTGGTGTTGCGCGCGTCGCTGGTCAGCCACAGGACCAGGCTCGCGACCAGCACGCCGACGAGGACGAGCGCCAGCCCGACGAAGTCGCGCCTGGTGCGGAACGACCGGGCCGGTAGCGGTTCCGCGTCGTCGTCGTCCGGCGACTCGAGGGGCTCCGCCAGCACGTCCTCGTCGAGGACGACCTGCCCGTTCGACTCCGCCTGCTCCGGCTGGCCCACTGCCCGGCTCCCGATGGTCGGTGATCTCTCGCGTTCAGTCTGCGACATGCTGCCACCACGGGGAACAGGTCGGTGTGAGGTCCACCGGGCCGGGCAGCGCTCGGACCGCGCTGCCCACCACGATCGCCCCTACTCGGCGGGGGCGGACTCGCCCGTCTCGCCGGCGCCGGTCGTGCGGCGACGCCTGCGCCGGCGGGGGCGCTCGCCCTCAGCCGAAGACGCCGCACCGGACGGCCCGGACTCGGCCGGCGGCGCGGCGGACGACGTCGACCAGGTGGCCGAAGCACCTGCCGTGACCTCGGCCGACGTGCCGTTCTGGCCGTTCTCGCCCGACGTGACGCCCGCGCGGCTGCGGCGACGGCGACGCGGCCGCGTGCCGCCTTCCTCGCCCGAGCCGGAGCCCGTCGTGCTGCTGCTGCTACCCGCGCTGGTGCTGGTCTCCGGAGCCGGGGCCGCGTCACCGCCGGCACGTCCCGTCCGCCGGCGCTTGCGCGTCTTCTTCTCGCCCTTCAGGTTCTCCTCGGGCTCGGCGTCCAGGCCGGCGCGCGTGCGCTGGCCCAGCGGCAGCCGGCCGGTCGAACCCGCCGGGATGTCGAGGTCGGCGAACAGGTGGTCGGACGTCGAGTACGTCTCCACCGGCTCGGGCTTGCCGAGGTTGAGCGCGTCGCTGATCATCTTCCAGCGCGGCATCTCGTCCCAGTCGACCAGCGTGACCGCGACACCCGTGCGCCCCGCGCGACCCGTGCGGCCGATGCGGTGCACGTAGGTCTTCTCGTCCTCGGGGCACTGGTAGTTGATCACGTGCGTGACGCCCTCGACGTCGATGCCGCGGGCCGCGACGTCCGTCGCCACCAGCACGTCGATCTTGCCGGAGCGGAACGCCCGCAACGCCTGCTCGCGCGCGCCCTGACCGAGGTCGCCGTGCACGGCCGCCGCGGCGAAACCGCGTTCGACCAGGTCGTCGGCCACCTTCTGGGCGGTGCGCTTGGTGCGGGTGAAGACCATCGACAGGCCGCGCTCGCGGGCCTGGAGCGCGCGGGCCAGCAACTCCGACTTGTCGAGCGCGTGCGCCCGGTAGACGAACTGCTCGGTGCGCTCGTGGATCGCGCCCGCGTCGTTCTCCTCCGCCCGCACGTGCGTGGGCTGGTTGAGGAACGTGCGCGCCAGCGTGATGATCGGGCCGGGCATGGTCGCCGAGAACAGCATGGTCTGCCGCTCGTCGGGCACCATGCGCAGGATGCGCTCGATGTCGGGCAGGAAGCCCAGGTCGAGCATCTCGTCGGCCTCGTCCAGCACCAGGCCGCGGACCTTGCCGAGCACCAGGTGGCGCTGCTCGGCCAGGTCGAGCAGGCGGCCCGGCGTGCCGACGACCACGTCGACGCCCTTGCGGAGCGCCGCGATCTGCGGCTCGTACGGCCGGCCGCCGTAGATGGCCAGCACGCGCACGTTGAGGTGCTTCGCCGCGTCGGTCAGGTCGTGGGTGACCTGCAGGCACAGCTCGCGCGTCGGCACGACGACGAGCGCCTGCGGCGTGCCGTCGCCGGGCGTGACGATGCGCTGGAGCAGCGGGATGCCGAAGCCCAGCGTCTTGCCGGTGCCCGTGCGGGCCTGGCCGATGACGTCGTCGCCGGCCAGCGCCAGCGGCAGGGTCAGCTCCTGGATGGCGAACGTGCGGTGGATGCCGGCCTCGGCCAGGGAGCGCACGATCTCCTCGCGCACGCCCAGTTCGCCGAACGTGGGCGAGTCGGGCTTGACGGGCGCGTCGGCCACGAGCGGGTGGGACGTGTCCTCGGCGGGCACCCCCGCCTCGCTGTGCTCCAACGCCACCGGGTCGACGTGGGTGTCTTCGTTTGTCGCGGTCAGGATGATCGCCTCTCTCGTACCAAGCGCGCCACGGCCTGTACGGGCCGCTCGACCGCGTCACCGCCACCGGGCCGTCGCAAGGGGCCGGGCGGGTCGCGGGAAGGGCCGGCGAGGTGTGTGCGCGCACCCTCTCCTGACGGCACGGTGCCGCCGCAGTTCAGCCTTCGGCACCGCTGCGAGCCCCCACTGGGCCGCGCCGCGCCGGGCGTCAAGTGTCGAGTCTACCCGTCGACTAGGCCGATCGGGCTGGAACACCGGGCACGGGTGCCGGCACGCGTGCCTGGGGTGTTGCGAAGGACACCCGGCTAGGCTCCCCGGTATGAGCGACCCAGGAGTGGATGGAGCGGCGGGTCAGGCGGTGGTGACGGGCCAGGCGGGCCAGGTGCCCGAGGGCGTCGTGGACCTGCTGGGCGCGCTCGCGTACGGCGAGCTGTCGGCGTTCGACCGGATGGCCGAGGACGCCCGGACCGCGCCCACGCTGGCCGGTCGGGCCGCGTTGTCGCAGATGGCGGCGGCCGAGATCGGCCACTACGCGCTGCTGGAGCAGTACCTGGCCGACCGCGGCCACTCGCTGGAGGAGGCCATGCGGCCGTTCGCCGCGGGCTTCGACGCGTTCCACGCCTCCACCGCGCCGCGGTCGTGGTTGGAATCGCTGGTCAAGGCCTACGTGGGCGACGGGCTGGCGGCCGACTTCTACCGCGAGGTCGCCGAGTGGCTGGACGAGCCGACCAAGGAGCTCGTGCTCGCCGTGCTGGCCGACACGGGCCACTCGGCGTTCGCCGAGCGCGAAGTCCAGGCCGCCTGCGACACCGACCCGAAGCTGCGCGACCGGCTGACGCTGTGGGGCCGCCGGCTGCTCGGCGAGGCGTTGACGCAGGCCCAGTACGTGGTGGCGGAGCGGGACGGGCTCGCGGAGCTGATCGTGCGCGGCTCGGGCGACCTCGCCGGCATCGCGGCGCTGTTCCGCCGCCTCCAGCAGAGCCACACGCGGCGCATGTCGGCGCTCGGTCTCGGCTAGGGTTGCTTCGAAAGCCATCAACGCCGCACGGAGGTCAGCGTGGAGGTCAGGGTCGGGATCGCGGACAGCCCGCGGGAGCTCGTGGTGTCCAGCGGGCTCACCCACGAAGAGGTCGAGGCGCAGGTCGCGGACGCGCTGAAGGCGGGCTCCGGGCAGCTCGTGCTGGTCGACCAGAAGGGCGCCCGCTACGTGGTGCCCGCGGCGCGCATCGCCTACGTGGAGATCGGTCCGAGCGACGCCCGCCGGGTCGGTTTCGTCTCCGGCGACTGAGCGTCCGCGCCGAGCCGCCGGCAGCAGGCACGAGAAGGGGCACCCGATCGGGTGCCCCTTCCGCGTTTTCTCCCCCCGGTCAGCCGACCGGGAACGGCGGGGTGGACGTCCCCGCCACCCGGTAGCGCCGCCAGGGGTCGGGGTCGGTGAGCGACCCGGTCGCCGTGCCGTCGGGGGTGCGCAGCAGCGCGGTCCGCGCACCGCCCTCCACGAGCTCGGTGACCTCGTCGTTCGCGCCGACCCGGCCGTACCAGTGGTAGCGGCCGTCGATGGGTTGGAAGAAGCCGCGCAGCTCGACGCTCACCGGCACCTCCCGCTCGTCGAACACCAGCACCGCCGCGCCGGTGTACCCGTCCTCGTCGTGCTCGTGCTCCTGCTCGTCGGACATCACGCCTCCTCGCCGTTGACGATGCGCAGCCGGGCCCCGTCCGCCGGTCCGGCGGTGGGACGTGCGGTGTCGGGCAGGTCGGTGGTCAGCGGGGCGTCCGGGTCCAGCTCCACGCCCGCGGAGCGCAGCAGGCCGTCGATGGCGTGCCAGATGATCGTGGTCAGGTAGTCGCTGAGGCCCGCCCGCGTCATCGACTGCCGGTCGAGCCACCAGTCGCCCGCGTTCTGCACCATGCCGACCAGCGCGTGCGCCCACGGCTCGGCGCCGCCGGAGTCCATGCCGAACGCCCGCAGGTAGTCGCCGAGCAGGCGCGCCAGGGTGTTGGCGATCATCTGCTTGTCCTCGGTGACGACGTCCTGCTCCACCGGCCGGTCGGTGAACGACTTGCGCACCACGAACCGGTACAGGTTGGGGTGCTCCTCGATCACCGACAGGTACGCGTCGACGATGCGCTTGATGCGCTCGCGGATCGGCCCGTCGTGGCCGAGGGCCGGCCCCATCTTGTCCATGAGCATCTCGGTGCCGCGCTGCCCGACCGCCAGGTACAGGTCCGACTTGTCGGCGAAGTGCCGGTAGAGCACCGGCTTGCTGACGCCCGCCTCGGCGGCGATCTCGTCCATCCCCACGTCCGGGCCGTGCTGGGCGACGGCGCGGATGGTGGCCTCCACGAATTCGGCGCGCCGCGCCTCGCGGTGCCCCTTCCACCGTTCCCGGCGGGCGTCCGTTCCGCCCTTGACAGTTCGAGCCATGTGAAGCACGCTACCAGAAGTAACTGTTACCTCAAGTAGCACATATCCGGGGAGGGACCCGATGACGAGGACCTTGAAGGTGGCGGACCGCGAGAAGACCGCCGAACGGCTGCTCAACTCCTCGGCTGACAAGTTCTACGACCCCGAGGTGGACATCGACTGGGCCGCGCCGCTCGTCGACGGGTTGAGGTACACCCCGGAGCACCGCTGCTCCCTCTACGGCACCGAGCTGTGGGACCGGATGTCGCCGGACCAGCGCGTCGACCTGTCCCGGCACGAGGTCGCCAGCATCGCCAGCGTCGGCCTGTGGTTCGAGATCCTCCTGATGCAGATGCTGCTGAAGGAGGTCTACCGGTCCGACCCGACGACCAAGCACGCGCAGTACGCGTTGACCGAGATCGCCGACGAGTGCCGGCACTCCACGATGTTCGCGCGCATGGTCGAGCGGATCGGCTGCCCGCCCTACGGCCCCCGCCGGCACGTCTACCACCTGGGCAAGGCGCTCCCGGTGATCGGCTACGGGCCCGCGCTCTACGGCTCGATCCTGGTCGCCGAGGAGGTCCTCGACCGGTTGCAGCGCGAGACGATGGCCGACGAGTCCGTGCAGCCGCTCGTGCGCATGGTCAACCGCATCCACGTGCTCGAAGAGGCGCGGCACGTCCGGTTCGCGCGGGAGGAGGTCGTGCGCGGCATGGAGACGTTGACCAGGAAGGAGCTGGGGTACCAGCGCTGGCTCATCGCGACCACGTCCATGTTCATCACCCGGTCGCTGATCAACCCGGACGTCTACGCGGCCGTCGGGCTGGACGAGGACGAGGCGCACAAGGCCGCGCTGGGCAACCCGCACTGGCAGGAGACCATCCGCTGGTCGGGCGAGCGGATCATGAAGTTCCTGGACGAGGTGGGCCTGGTCGGCAAGCCGGGGATGCGGGCATGGCGTCGGTCGTTCCTGCTCGGATGAGCCGCGCCGGCGCGCCCTCGGACGTCGACCACCGGTTCGTCACGTCGGACGGCACCGCGCTGCACGTCGTGGACACCGGGCCGGTCGACGCCGCGCTGACCTCCGTGCTGCTGCACGGCTGGACGCTGGACCACACGTCGTGGGACCTCGTCGCGGCCGGGCTGCCGGGCCGCGTGCTCCGGTACGACCACCGCGGTCACGGCCGGTCGGCGCCCGCGCCGGTCGGCACGGCCACCATCGAGCGGTGCGCGGACGACCTGGCCGAGCTGATCGCGGCCCGGGTGCCCACCGGCCGGATCGTGCTGGCCGGGCACTCGATGGGCGGCATGACGATCATGGCGTTGGCCGAGCAGCACCCCTCGCTGCTCGACCGCGTCGCCGGCGTCGCCCTGGTCGCCACCTCATCGGGTGAACTTGCCGGTTCGACGCTGGGCCTGCCCGGCGCCGCCGGCCGGGCGTTCCTGGCGGGGGAGAAGCTGGTGAACCGCCGCATCGCCCGGTTCCGGCGTCCTGAGCTGCTGAAGCGCACCGAGGTCGCCCGGCCGGGGCTGCGGTGGCTGCTGTTCGGGCGCCGGCCGTCGTGGCGGCACGTCGCCCTGACGGCGGCCATGGTCGGCCGCTGCCACCCGGTGAGCATGGTCGGCTTCCGCGACTCGCTGAACGACCACGACCGGCGCAAGGCCCTGGCGGAGCTCGCCGGCGTCCCGTCGGTCGTGCTGGCGGGCACGGAGGACCGGCTGACGCCACTGCGCCACGCGCGCGTGCTGGCGGACGAACTGCCCCACGCCGAGCTGACGATCTACCCGGGGGCGGGCCACATGCTGCCGTTGGAGAGGGCGGGGGAAGTCGCAGCACACGTTCGCGCACTGCTGTGACTGCTGTGTTGGATCGCGCCGTGTTGGATTGCGCCGCCTCCGGCGTCGCGGCTCGGCCGCCTGGAAGTCGGTCGTTCGCTGTGTTGGATTGCGCCGCCTCCGGCGTCGCGGCTCGGCGGC
>NZ_JBHTLK010000070.1:0-29277 GCF_042678885.1 Saccharothrix hoggarensis | reverse complement strand
GCGCCGGCACCCGGGGACGGCGGACGCGGGTGGGGTCGCGATGGGGCGGGGTCGCGATGGGGCGGGGTCGCGAACCGGCGAGGGCGCGAACGGGGGTCGTGGACCGGGCGGGACGGGCGGCTGCCGGATTCCATGAGAAGGCTGCCGGGTCGCGGCGGCGCGGACGGACGGGCGGCGGCCCGGAGCGGTGGGCCGGCGGTGCCTCGGAGCGGTGGGTTGAAGCCACGGACCCGGTTGGACTCGCCCGGCCTGGGCGCACCCGTCCGACTCAGACCCGATCCGCCCGCTGTGCCCTCTTCACCCGGTCGCCGCCTCCTGCCGTCGCACCGAGGCCACCAGCCCCGGCTCGACCGCTCAGATCCGGCTGGGGTGTGGCGTGAGCCCGGCTGCGGCGAGGCCGCCCAGCGCACGCCGGGGCGCCGGAGGTGGGTCCGGTGAGGTCAGCGGTGTGCGCGGCGTGCGCAGTGGGGGCGCAAGCGTTTGCGGGGAGGTCAGGGGGTGTGACGGGCGCGCTGCTTGATGCGCGACGTCAGCTCCTGGACCTGCTCGTACACCCGGCGGCGCTCGGCCATCTCCTTGCGGATCTTCTTGTCCGCGTGCATGACCGTCGTGTGGTCGCGGCCGCCGAAGGTCTGACCGATCTTCGGCAGCGAGAGGTCCGTCAGCTCACGGCACAGGTACATCGAGATCTGCCTCGCCTGCGCCAGCACCTTGGTCTTGCCCGGGCCACAGAGATCGTCTATGGACACGCTGAAGAACTCCGCCGTCACGGCCATGATGGTCGGCGCGGTGATCTCGGGGGCGTGCGAGTCCGGGATGAGGTCGCGCAGCACTATCTCCGCCAGCTGCACGTCGACCGGCTGCCGGTTCAGCGAGGCGAACGCCGTCACGCGGATCAGGGCGCCTTCGAGCTCGCGGATGTTCCGCTCGATCCGCGCCGCGATGAACTCCAGCACCTCGGCCGGCGCGGCGAGGCGGTCCTGGGCCGCCTTCTTCCGCAGGATCGCGATCCGGGTCTCCAGCTCGGGCGGCTGGATGTCCGTGATCAGGCCCCACTCGAACCGCGTCCGCAGCCGGTCCTCCAACGTCTCCAGCCGCTTGGGCGGCCGGTCGGACGACACGACGATCTGCTTGTTCGCGTTGTGGAGCGTGTTGAACGTGTGGAAGAACTCCTCCTGCGTGCCTTCCTTGCCCTCCAGGAACTGGATGTCGTCGACGAGCAGCACGTCGATGTCCCGGTACCGGCGCTGGAAGGCGACCTTGCGGTCGTCGCGCAGGGAGTTGATGAAGTCGTTCGTGAACTCCTCGGTCGACACGTACCGCACGCGCATGCCGGGGAACAGCCGCTGCGCGTAGTGCCCGACGGCGTGCAGCAGGTGCGTCTTGCCGAGCCCGGACTCGCCCCAGATGAACAGGGGGTTGTACGCGCGGGCGGGCGCCTCGGCCACGGCCACGGCCGCGGCGTGCGCGAAGCGGTTGGACGCGCCGATGACGAACGTGTCGAAGTTGTACTTCTCGTTCAGCCGGGTCTGCGACGCCACGGGGTTCGCCGGCCGGGTGTACGGGGTGCCGCTCGGCGCGGCGTGGCCGCCGCCGAACGTGGGCCAGATCTCGGTGACGGCGGCGAGCGCCTCGCCCTCTTCGTCGACCTCGTCGCCCTCGCCCTCGGCGTCACCCTCGGTCTCGGCCTCGACGACCAGGCCGCCGCCGCCGACGGGCACCGGGGCCGGCATCGCGACCGGCACGGCGCCGGGCACCGCGATCGGTCCGGTCAGGGGGTCGGGCGAGTCGACCTTCACGGCCAGCGACACGGCACGGCCGAGGCGACGCGACAGCGCCGCGGTGATGGGTTCGCGGAGCGCGCGCTCGATGGCTTCCTTGGCGAAGTCGCTCGGCGCGGCGAGCAGGGCGGTCCCGTCGAGCAGCCCGATGGGTCTGGTCACGCGCATCCACGCGCGTTGCTGGGGAGACAACGTGCTGGCGGCTAGCTCCTGCACGACCTGCTCCCACACGAGACCCAGATCGGCCTGGTGGTCGGACACCTCCGCGCTCCCCTCCCCTCGGTGACGGCTCCGCGGTCAGTCCCCCGGGGAACTTCCACGACGTGGACACGGAGAATAGAGGCATCCACAGAGTTATCCACAACTGTGCACGAACGCGGCTCGGTGTGCAGCGGATCCCCCCGTTGCTCCCGAGCACCTGCGGTCGCGTGGCGGCGTCCTGCCCCGCCTGTGCGGCGAGGCCCGCGTCTACCCGCGAAGGCAGCACGCTAACAAGGTGCGGCCCATGCCACAAGACGTACTCGGCCGCAAGGTCTCAACGCCTCCGCGGACGTCGGCCGGGTGGTCGCGGACCCCGCCGCCAGCACCCGGGTGCGACCCCGATTTGAACCGCGCCCCCGGGGCTGCGTACCCTCGTACCGTCTCCCGCTTGCGTGGGGTGCTTTTCGCGCGCCTAAGGCTTGTTCGCAGGGGACAACCACAGACCTGCTTGGCAGTTAAGCACCGGGAGTCCGACCGTGAGCAAGGGTAAGCGCACCTTCCAGCCCAACAACCGCCGCCGTGCCAAGACCCACGGGTTCCGGCTGCGCATGCGCACCCGTGCCGGTCGCGCCATCCTGGCCGCGCGCCGTGGCAAGGGCCGCAAGCAGCTGTCCGCCTGATCGCCGCAGCGCCGTGCTACCGGCGGCCAATCGGCTGACCCGCAGCCAGGACTTCGGCCTGGTGGTCCGCCGAGGCCGCCGGGCCGGCAGGCCTCGGCTGGTGGTGCACGTCCTGATGCCGGCGGGGACCGCGGGCGTGGTGGCACGACCGCGGGCGTCGGCAGCGACCGACGACACCGCGGCGCAGCCGTCCACACCTTCGGCGACCAGCGGCGCAGTGGCGCGGACGACCACCGCGGCAGCATCCGATGGCACCTCGGCGCAGCCCACCTTGGACCCGTCCAAGGTGGGCTTCGTCGTGAGCAAGGCCGTGGGCAACTCGGTGGTCCGCCACCGGGTGAGCCGCAGGCTGCGGCACCTGGTGCGTGATCGGCTGGACCTGCTGCCGCCCGGAACTTCGCTCGTCGTGCGCGCGTTGGCACCGTCAGCCGATGCGGACAGCGCCGAGCTCGGCCGAGACCTCGACGCGGCGCTGCACAAGGTGCTGCGATGACGACCGTCCAGGTGAGCCCCGTCGTCCGGGCTCTGCTGCTGCCGGTGCGCTTCTACCGGAAGTTCATCTCGCCGGCACTGCCCCCGACCTGCCGTTTCCACCCGAGTTGCAGTGCGTACGCGGTGGAGGCGTTGACCGTCCACGGTGCGCTGCGCGGTTCCTGGCTGACCCTGCGCCGGCTGGGCCGCTGCGGACCCTGGCACCCTGGTGGCCTGGACCCGGTTCCGCCGAGGCGGACCACGGTCCCCGACTTTCCTGCCGAGGAGTAGCTAGTGCTCAACTTCATCTACTACCCGGTGTCCTTCATCCTGTGGTGTTGGCACTGGGTGTTCGGCCACATCTTCGGCGAGTCGAGCGGGTTCGCGTGGGCCCTGGCAGTGGTGTTCCTCGTCTTCACGCTGCGCGCGATCCTGTTCAAGCCGTTCGTCGGCCAGGTCCGCTCGATGCGCAAGATGCAGGAGTTCGCGCCGGAACTCCAGAAGATCAAGAAGAAGTACGCGAACGACAAGCAGCGCCAGGCGCAGGAGATGCAGAAGCTCCAGTCCGAGCACGGGGTCAACCCGCTCGGCGGCTGCCTGCCGATGCTCGTGCAGATCCCGGTGTTCATCGGTCTGTTCCACGTGCTGCGCTCGTTCCGGCCCGGCTGGGGCGAGGTGTACTTCTTCGACGCGAAGGGCGTCGAGTCGTTCGTCAACGCCAAGCTGTTCGGCGCGAACCTGTCGACGTTCATCACGATGCCGGGCAACGAGCTCGCGGCGTTCGCGACCGACCGCAACAACGTGCTGCTGGTGTCGATCCCGCTGATGATCGTCGCGTCGATCGCCACGCACTTCACCGCGCGGCACTCGGTGGCCCGCCAGACGCAGGCGGCGGCGGACAACCCGCAGACCGCGATCATGAACAAGCTGACGCTGTACTTGTTCCCGATCGGCGTGCTCGTCGGTGGCCTCTTCTTCCCCATCGCGATCCTGCTCTACTGGCTGAGCAACAACGCGTGGACGCTGGGCCAGCAGTACGTCGTCTACCACCGCATCGACCGCGAGGAAGAGGCGAAGAAGGTCGAGGCGACCGCGCAGCGCAACGCGCTCGCGCCGAAGCCGGGCGCCAAGCCCGTGACGAAGCCGAAGCCCGGCCAGAAGCCGCAGCCGCAGTCGCGCAAGCCCGCGGGCGCCTCGCCCGCCGCCGCGACGCCGGCGCCGGACGTGAGCGAGTCCACCGAGACCGCCAAGCCGTCCACCGAGGTTCCCGGTCTGAGCCCAGACCGATCCCCTGGCAAGAAGCAGGGCAACAAGAAGCGTCGTTGACCCTGGAGAGGAGACATCGTGTCGGAGACGTTGCAGGCGGCCGACGTGGACGCACCGGAGGCCGACGAGGCCCGACCGGCGCGGTCGGGGAGCTCGGAGGACCTGCTCGTCCAGGAGGGCGACATCGCCGGGGACTACCTCGAGCGGCTGTTGGACCTGCTCGACTACGACGGCGACATCGACCTCGACGTCGAGGCGGGTCGGGCGATCGTGAGCATCGACGGCGGTGACGACCTGGAGAAGCTGGTCGGCACCCGCGGCACGGTCCTGGAGTCGTTGCAGGAGCTGACCCGGCTCGCCGTGCAGCAGGAGACCGGCGTGCGCAGCCGGCTCATGCTCGACATCGCCGGGTGGCGCGCCGGACGGCGTGCCGAACTCGCCGAGCTCGGCCGCACGACGGCCGAGAAGGTGGCGGCGAGCGGTGAGAAGGTGCGGCTGCACCCGATGACGCCGTTCGAGCGGAAGGTCGTGCACGACGCGGTCGCCGCCGTCGCGGGCGTGCACAGCGAGAGCGAGGGCGAAGAGCCCCAGCGCCGCGTGGTGGTGCTGCCGAAGCCCTGAGCGGTTTCACGTGAAACGGCCCCGGCCCCCTCGTGGGAGCCGGGGCCGTTCTCGTGTCAGGGGCCGGCGCTGCCGGTGGGAAGGCGGGCGTTGGGGCGGCCGGTGGGTGGCTGCCGCCGGGGTGCTGGGCGGCGGGTGGCTGCCGGGCGGGGTCACTGCCCCACCGGCGCGCCCTGCCCCGCTGGCGGCGGTACCGCGCCACTCGCACCCCACTGGCGTCTCTCGCCCACCGGCACCCTTGCTCGCCGGCGTACCGCGCCCACCGGCGGCCCCGGCTCTGCGGGGTGCCCTGCCTTCACCGGACGTCCCCACCCCATCGCCGCCCGACCCGCCGGTGTCCATCCCCGTGGCGTCAGCTCCCCACGACCAGGTAGCGCTCGTCGTCGATCTCCCTCCCCCACAGCGCCGGATCGGTCAGGTGGTGGACCTCGCCACCGCCCAGCAGGGCCACGCACTCGGCAGCGGTGAGGCCGGCGCCGGTCGACCAGCGGCCCTCGATCAGGACCAGGCGGCCGCCCGGCTTCAGCAGCGAACGCCACCGGGCGAGGGCGGCGGTCGGGTCGGGCAGTGCCCACAGGACGTGGCGCGCCAGCACCACGTCGAACGTCCCCGGCGGGTACGGGGGGTGGGCGGCGTCGCCCTGGCGGAACTCGACGCCGGCGACCTTCGCGCGTGCCGCGGCGACCATGCGCTCGGACAGATCGAGCCCGCGCACGTCGTGGCCGGCCTCGGCGACGAGGGCGGTGAGGCTGCCGGTGCCGCAACCCAGGTCGATCACGGTCGCCGGCGCGGGCGGGAGCAGGGGCAGGAGCAGTTCGGCCCACGCCCGCCGGACGTCGGGGTCGCGCAAGCCGTGGTCGGGCTCGTCGTCGAACGACTCCGCCTCGGCGTCCCAGAACCGCGCCTGCGCGAACGTCGTCAGCCACGCGCGCTGCTCGTCGGTCTCCGGCACGTCCCGCTCACGCGCCTCCGCGATCGCCTGCCACGCCGCCTCGGGTGACGCGCCGTCGAGCACGAGCAGCGCGCCCGCCACCAACGACGACCGGCCGATGCCGCCCCAGCAGTGGACGAGGACGTGCCGCCCCGCCCGCATCTCGGCCACGACGGCGTCCAGCTCCGGCGGGACGTCGGGCACGCCGAAGTCCGGGATCGGCACCCGGTGGAACGCCATGCCGGCGTCCCGCGCGGTCTCCTCCTCCCCCGTCAGGTCCAGCTCGGCCAACTCGGTGTCGGTCAGCGCGCACACGATGACGTTCACGCCTTCCTCCGCCAGTCGGGTCACGTGCCGGAGGTCGTGCGGGTGTGCCATCGTGCTCAGCACCCCCGGCCTGATCGTGTACATCCCAACCCCTTCCCCTCGCCGTGTTTCACGTGAAACGGTCGCGGCATGACTGGGATCAGCCAGAAGCTCCGTGTCGCCGCCTACGCCGTGATCATCGAAGACGGTCGGCTGCTGATGTCGCGCTGGCGCGGGCCCGACCGGCCGATGTGGATCCTGCCCGGCGGCGGGCTCGATCACGGTGAAGATCCGTACGACGCCGTGGTCCGCGAGGTGTTCGAGGAGACCGGCTTCCGCGCGGAGGTGGACCGGCTGCTCGGCATCCAGAACGTCTGCGGCCCGGTCGTGCGCGACGGCGTCGAGCTGGACTACCACCGCATCCGGATCATGTACGAGGCGCACATCGTCGGCGGCGAGCTGACCCACGAGGTGGGCGGCAGCACGGACGAGGCGGCGTGGCACCCGCTCGCGGACGTACCCGGACTCGACCACGTGGAGTCCGTCGACTACGCCCTCGAACTCCTCCGCGCACTGCCCAAGGACGGACGCATCGCCAGTTTCACGTGAAACCCGCCGATCTGGTCACTCCGATTTGGCGTGTCGCCGGGGTGATCCGTCATAGTGGGCACCGGCACATCTCGCGGGGCCCGCCGCCTCTGGCGAGACGCCCAACCCCTCACCCACACCGGTCGCCGCCGGCGTCATGTGTGGTTTCACGTGAAACGTCCCGGACGGAGCCATGGCCGCAGAGGTGGAAGACCGCGCGAAGAAGGTCTTCGGTGACCACTACGACAAGGCGGTCGCCTTCACGGCACTGCTCGCCGAGCACGGCGTCGAGCGCGGGCTCATCGGTCCGCGTGAGGTCGACCGGCTCTGGGACCGCCACGTCCTGAATTCGGCCGTTGTTGCGGAGTTGCTTCCCCAAGGCAGCCGGGTCGTGGACGTAGGCTCGGGCGCGGGCCTGCCGGGCATCCCCCTGGCGATCGCACGGCCGGACCTCGACCTCACGCTCCTGGAGCCGATGGCACGCCGGGTGGCGTGGCTGACCGAGTGCGTCGAGGCGCTCGACCTGAAGGTGACCGTGATCCGCGGACGAGCCGAGGAGGGGCCGGTGCGCGACCAGCTGTCCGACTCCGACGTCGTGACGGCTCGCGCGGTGGCCCCGCTGGAACGGCTGACGCGGTGGTGCCTGCCGCTGCTCCGGCCGGGCGGGCGCCTGGTGGCACTCAAGGGCGAGAGCGCCGCGGAGGAACTGGAACGCGACGCCGAGGCGGTGCGCCGGGCCGGCGGCGTCCGGCCACGGGTGGTCACCTGCGGAGGCGATGTACTCGAACTGCCGACGACAGTCGTGCTCCTGGAGCGCGACGAGCAGGCGAGCCGCCGTGAAGGCGCGTCGCAGAAAGAAGGTTCGGTGAACGTGTACCCCGACCCCCTGCAACCGGTGTTCCAAGCGGCCGGTGTTTCACGTGAAACCGAACCCGAATGTGTGGTGGGCGCAGGCGAAGTGCTCCGCCCGGCCGGAAACGCAAACCTGGCTAACAACGTGGACCCAGCAGGAGACAGCACCGTGTGGACCCCGATCGCGGAAGAAGCGGCACGCGCGACCCGCGTCCTGCACCCCGACTCACTCCAACTCCCCCGTCCCGCCCGTCGTCGGGTCATGGTGGTCGCCAACCAGAAGGGCGGCGTCGGCAAGACCACGAGCACGGTGAACCTGGCCGCCGCCCTCGCCATCCACGGGCTCAAGGTGCTCGTCATCGACCTCGACCCGCAGGGCAACGCGAGCACGGCGCTGGCCGTCGAGCACCGCTCCGGCACGCCGTCGGTGTACGAGGTGCTGATCGGTGAGATGTCCGTCGCCGAGGCGGCTCAGGTCAGCAACCAGTCCCCCAACCTGTACTGCGTGCCCGCCACGATCGACCTCGCGGGCGCGGAGATCGAACTCGTCTCTATGGTGGCCCGCGAGTCCCGGCTGAAGGAGGCGCTGAGCCCCGAGGCGCTGGACCCGATCAAGCCGGACTACGTGTTCATCGACTGCCCGCCGTCGCTCGGCCTGCTGACCGTCAACGCGATGGTGGCCGCCCAGGAGGTGCTGATCCCGATCCAGTGCGAGTACTACGCGCTGGAAGGGCTGGGGCAGCTGCTGCGGAACATCGAGCTCGTGCAGGCGCACCTGAACCCGATGCTGAACGTGTCCACCATCCTGCTCACCATGTACGACGGCCGCACGAAGCTGGCCGACCAGGTGACCAGCGAGGTGCGCGGCCACTTCGGCGACACGGTCCTCCGAACGGTGATCCCGCGCAGCGTGAAGGTCTCCGAGGCACCAGGATTCGGTCAGACGGTGCTCACCTACGATCCCGGCTCACGGGGCGCGATGAGCTACCTCGACGCGGCACGGGAGATCGCCGAGTACGGCGCGGAGATGGGGTCGGCATGACGGAACAGCGCAAGGGTGGCCTGGGCCGAGGGCTCGCGGCCCTGATCCCGAGCGGTCCCCCGCCGGGCACCCCGGCGGCGCCGACGCCGATCCGGGCCGTGCCCAACGGTTCGTCGTCCGCCCCTGTGCTGTCGTCCGGGAACGCGGAGCCGACCGGGGAGGTGGCCGGCGCGGTGTACCAGGAGCTGCCGGTCACCGCGATCCGCACCAACCCGAAGCAGCCGCGGCAGGTCTTCGACGAAGAGGCGCTGCGCGAGCTGGAGCACTCGATCCGCGAGTTCGGCCTCATGCAGCCGATCGTGGTGCGGGCGACCGGCCCGGACACCTACGAGCTCGTCATGGGCGAGCGGCGGTGGCGGGCGACCCAGCTGGCCGGCCTGAAGACGATCCCGGCGATCGTCCGGCAGACCGCCGACGACGTGATGCTGCGCGACGCGCTGCTGGAGAACATCCACCGCGTCCAGCTGAACCCGTTGGAAGAGGCGGCGGCCTACCAGCAGTTGCTGGAGGAGTTCGGCGTGACGCACGAGGAGCTGGCCGACCGCATCGGCCGCAGCCGCCCGGTCGTCACCAACACCATCCGGCTGCTGAAGCTCCCCCTCCCCGTCCAGCGGCGGGTCGCGGCGGGCGTGCTGTCCGCAGGTCACGCCCGCGCGCTGCTCGGCATCGACGACCCCGGCGTGCAGGAGGAGCTGGCGACGCGGATCGTGGCGGAGGGCATGTCGGTCCGCGCGACCGAGGAGGCGGTGACGCTCGCGAAGAGCGCCGAGCCGGCCAAGGCGAAGCAGGTCCGCCGCAAGCAGATGCAGGCGCCGGGGCTGCAGGAGTTGGCGGAGCGGCTGTCGGACAACTTCGACACGCGGGTGAAGGTCGAACTCGGGCAGCGGAAGGGCCGGATCGTGGTCGAGTTCGGGTCCGTGGACGACTTGGAACGCATCATCCAGCTCATGTCACCGGAGGCGGCGGTCCGTTCCCGATCTGCCGAATAAATCGGACAAATCGGACTTGTTCGGCCCGCAAGGGATCACCCCAGGGCCTTATGTCACGGTGACGATGACGGCCCGTGTCCAATCGGACACGGGCCGTCATGTATGAGTAAGAGGGTCTCACGGTTTTCGCGCTCCCCCGACGACGGGTCAGCGCACCACCGCGCGCTCGATCAGACCCGCGTAGATCTCGCCGAGCGACTGCCCCGCCGCCTCGACCGCCATCGGCAGGAGCGAGGTCTCGGTCAAACCGGGCGACACGTTCACTTCGAGGAAGTGGACGGCGCCGTCCGCAGCGACGATCGCGTCCGTCCGCGACACGTCGCGCAGCCCCAGCAACCGGTGCGCCGACACCGCCAGCTCGCCGACCGCCTGCGCCGCCTTCTCGTCCAGCCGCGCCGGCGCGTGGAAGTCCGTCAACCCCGCCGTGTACCGCGCGGTGTAGTCGTAGACGCCGTTCTCCGGCACGATCTCCACCGGCGGCAGCGCGTACGGCCCGTCCGGACCGTCGACCACCGCCACGGCCACCTCGACGCCCTCGACGTACCGCTCGGCGAGCACGGTGTCCCCGTACGCCAGGCAGCCGACCATCGCGGTCGGCAGGTCGGCCGCGTCACGCACCACCTGGGCGCCCAACGCGGAACCGCCCTGGTCCGGCTTCAGCATCAGCGGCAGCCCGAGCCGCTCGACCATCGCGTCCAGCACCGGCCGCGCGCCCAGCTCCCGGAACGTCGCGTGCGGCAGCACGGCCCACTCCGGCGTCGTCAGGCCCGCACGGGCCAGCTCCGCCTTGGCGGTCGGCTTGTCCCACGCCCGGCGGCACGCCCTCGAGTCGGTGCCGACGAACGGCACGCCGACCAGCTCCAGGATCGTCTGCACCGACCCGTTCTCGCCCTCGCCGCCGTGCAGCGCGACCACGACGGCGTCCGGGCGGTGCTCCTTCAGGCGGGTGAGCAGGGTGCCGTCGGCGTCCCACTCCTCCACGACCAGGCCGGCCGAGCGGAGGGCGGCCGAGAGCCGGCGACCGGATCGCAGGGACACCTCCCGCTCGTGCGAAAGGCCCCCGGACAGGACTGCGACCCAGCGGTTCGACAACTCTCTACTCCTGATCAAGCGGTGTCGGGCGACGGGCTGTGCGGACCGGAGACCGCGCGGCCCGTCGTGGGGCCGAACGTCTCGTGCAGCTCCACCTCGTCCTTGATGACGTTCGCGAGCCGCCGCACGCCCTCGCGGATGCGTTCGGGCGTCGGGTAGCAGTACGAGATGCGGAGCTGGCGGCTGCCGAGGCCGTCGGCGTAGAAGCCGGTGCCCGACGCGTACGCCACCCGCTGGGTGATGGCACGGGGCAGCATCGCCTTCGTGTCGACGCCCTCCGGCACGGTCACCCACACGTAGAACCCGCCGTTCGGCTTGTTCCACGTGGAACCAACCGGCATGTGCTGCTCCAGCGCCGAGATCGCCGCGTCGCGCCGGTCCCGGTACGCCTCGCGGTAGGTCTTGATCTGGCCCTTCCAGTCGTGCGTCGACAGGTAGCGCGACACGATCAGCTGGTTGAGCGTGGGCGGGCACAGCGTGGCCGACTCGGCGGCCAGGACGAGCTTCTCGCGCACGGCGTGCGGCGCGAGCACCCACCCGACCCGCAGGCCGGCGGCGAACGTCTTGGAGAACGAGCCGAGGTAGACCACGTTGTCCGGGTCGCTCGCCCGCAGCGCCGGGTACGTGGTGCCGTCGAAGCCCAGCAGGCCGTACGGGTTGTCCTCGACGACCAGGATGCCGTGCGTCCGGCAGATCTCCAGGACCTCGGCCCGGCGCTGGACGGCGAGCGTCACGCCGGCGGGGTTGTGGAAGTTCGGGATCGTGTAGAGGAACTTGATCCGCCGGCCCGTGCGCTCGACCGAGGCGATGGCCTCGCGCAGCGCCTCGGGCACGAGGCCGTCCGCGTCCATGCCGACGTGCACGACCTGCGCCTGGTAGGCGGAGAAGGAGCCCAGCGCCCCGACGTACGAGGGGCCTTCGGCCAGCACGACGTCACCGGGGTCGCAGAAGATCCGGGTGACCATGTCGAGGCCCATCTGGGAGCCGACGGTCACGACCACGTCGTCGGGGTGGGCGTTGATGCCCTCCAGCGCCATCACGTCGCAGATCTGCTCGCGCAGCTCAGGCACGCCGTGCGCACTGCCGTACTGGAGGGCGACCAGGCCCTCGGTGGCGACGACGTCCGCCACCTCCGCGCTGAGCGACTCCAGTGGGAGTGCTGCCAGGTGCGGCATCCCCCCCGCCAGGGACACCACCTCAGGCCGGCTCGCCACCGCGAAGAGCGCCCGGATCTCCGATGCCGTCATGCCCGCCGTCCGCGCCGCGTACCGGCGGAGATGGGGGTCGAGGCTTCTGGCTCCCTGCTTGGGAGGCTGTCCGGGTAGGTTCACGGGAAACTCCGTAGGTGGCTGTTACCGGCGGGTTTGTTCCCAGCCGAGTGTAACGGCCGTCCCGTTCGGGGCATCTGCCTTCCGGGCGGGGGTCACATCCGCCTATCCTCGGGAGGGGATGTCTTCGGGGGCTTGGAGGTCGGGGTGTCGCGTCGTGTCGTGGGCGTCACCTTGGACAACCTGGAGCACCTCTCCAAGCACACCCGGACGTGCGTCTTCTGGGAGCTCGCGCCGCACCTGAAAGAGCAGGCGGAGGAGTTCGGCGACACGGAGTTCGAGAAGGAGGCCTGGGTCTCCAGCGTGCTGCTGGAGTGGGGCTCCTGCGGTCGGATCATCTACTGCGACGGGATTCCCGCCGGTTCGGTCTTCTACGCGCCGCCGGCGGCCGTGCCCAGGTCGTTGGCGTTCCCCACCTCCCCCGTCAGCCCGGACGCCGTGCTGCTGACCGGCCTGGAGGTGCTGCCGGAGTTCCGCGGCGGCGGCCTCGGCCGCGTCCTGGTGCAGTCGGTGGCGAAGGACCTCACCCGGCGTGGCGTGAAGGCCATCGAGGCGTTCGGCGACAACCGGCCGGATGACGGCGGGCCGAGCTGCGTGACGCCGGCCGCGTTCCTGCTCCAAGTGGGCTTCAAGACGTTGCGCCCCCACCCCCGCTGGCCCCGGCTCCGGCTGGAGCTGCGCAGCGCGTCCTCGTGGAAGGAAGACGTGGAGTCGGCGTTGGAGCGGCTGCTCAACTCGGTGAGCGTGTCGACCGCGACGGCGGAGCCGAGCTTCCGGCCCGTCTGATCAACCCTGTGACCTGCGGTTTCTCTTGCTCGCGTTGACATGCAGGTATTTACCTGCATAACGTGGGGTGTGGACAAGGTGTTCAAGGCCCTGGCCGACGAGACCCGCCGCTACCTGCTGGACCGGCTGCACGAGGAGAACGGGCAGACGCTCGGCGAGCTGTGCGCGCGCCTCGGCATGACCAGGCAGTCCGTCACCCAGCACCTGAGCGTGCTGGAGGCGGCGAACCTGGTCAGCACCGTCCGCCGCGGGCGGGAGAAGTTGCACTACCTCAACCCCGTGCCGCTGCACGAGGTGCAGGAGCGGTGGATCGACAAGTTCGAGCGGCCCCGGTTGCGGCTGCTCGGCGCCGTGAAACGACGAGCGGAGGAACCGGTGAAGCCGGAGTTCGTGTACGTGACGTACATCGAGAGCACGCCCGAACGGGTGTGGGAGGCCCTGACCGACGCGGACGTGACCGCGCAGTACTGGGGGCACCGCAACATCTCGGACTGGGAGGTGGGCTCCACCTGGTCGCACCGGCGGGTCGACGGCTCGGACGTCGACGACGTGGTGGGCGAGGTCGTCGAGGCCGACCCGCCGCGCCGCCTGGTGACGACGTGGGCGGACCCGGCGGACCCGTCCGTGACGTCGACCGTGACGTTCCGGATCGAGCCGTACGGCGAGATCGTGCGGCTGACCGTCACGCACGAGGACCTGGCGGACGAGTCGGAGCGCGCGCAGGCGGCGTCGGGCTGGGCCGCGGTGCTGTCCAACCTGAAGTCGCTGCTGGAGACGGGGCACGTGCTGCCCGGCATCCCGTGGCAGGCGTCCGTCTAGGCGACGACGACGGCGGCGGCAGCGGCAGGAGCGGCGGCAGGAGCGGTCCCGCCCGGCTCGGCTCGGCGCTGAGGGCTAGAAGCGGTCGATCTCGCAGCTCTCCAGCGTGCCGCCCTGAAAGAGGTCGAGCGCCTGCTCGCTCACGACGAGCTGGCCCTGGTCGGTGACGCCGATGTCGTCCACGCCGGCCTGGCCCGTCACCTCCAGCCAGTGGAACGTGGGCAGCTCCTTACCCTCCAGCAGCTCCTGCGCCTCCTCCGAGAGGGTGACGACGGCGCGCCGGACGCGGAACGCGTCCAGGCCGCTGTCGACCAGCGTGTCGGCCAGGTCGTCCGTGACGAGGTACACCGGGAACGCCTCGACCAGGTCGTCACCCGACCAGTCGGTGATCTCGTAGTGCACCGACTCGATGCGGGGCGGGTGGGCCGCCGCGTCGATCACCGTTCCCTCGTCCAACACACCGGCGACCTCGGGTTCGAGGCGGTAGAACTCCATCGTGCTCCTCACCGGCGGCGCCGGGCAATAAGATCGACTCGTGGACGTGGGGGCGGAGATCCAGCGCAAGGTACTCGCGATCACCGAGGGATCGCGGGACTTCGGAGAGATTCGCACACTGCTCGGCGGGTGGCAGGCCGAGGGCATCGCGACGGAGCGCCTGATCGACGAGGTGACCGACCTCATGCTCGACCTGCGGGCCCAGAACCGCGAGGACGACGAGGACTTCGTCGCCGACGTGCTGGACGTCCTGGCGGGCTGGTAGCGCGACCTGCCGGGACGGGTCGCGCCCGCGGCCGGAGATCGGTGGTCGCGGGCGCGCTCGACGGCTCGGGCGGGCTCGGCGGGCCTAGCGGATCTTGCCCGTCGCGACCTCGTGCCGCATCAGGTCGTCCAGCGTGAACGTGCCCGTCGGCTGGTCGTCCTTGCCCAGCAGGTACAGGCGCTTCACGGCGACCAGGATGCCCTCGGCCACCACGTCGCGGAACGACGGGTTCGCCAGGCGCTGCCGGTCCCCCGCGTTGGTCAGGTAGCCGACCTCGACCCGGACCGCCGTGCAGCGGGTCATCCGCAGCATCTCCCACGTCTTCGGGTGCGTGCGGCAGTCCAGCATGCCCGTGCGGGCCACGATCTCGCGCTGGATGAACCCGGCCAGCGCCTCGCCGACCGTGGACGACGTGCCGTTGCCCGTGCCGAAGTGGAACGTGGCCACGCCCGACGCGAGCGGCGACGCGTTGCGGTCGGCGTGCAGCGACAGGATCAGGTCCGCGCCCGCCTCGTTGGCGAACCGGGCCCGCTCGCTCTCGTCCGGGTTGTTGTTCGGCCCGCGCGTGAGCAGGGCCTCCATGCCGGTGGCGGCCATCTTGCCCTCGAGCAGCCGGGCCAGGTCCAGCATCACGTCGGCCTCGGACACGCCGTCGACCACGACACCGCGGTCCTCGCCGCCGTGACCGGGGTCGATGATGATCCGCTTCCCGCTCAGCCGCGGGCCGGCCCGGCGCACGCGCTCCTGCTCGCGCAGGAACACCGGCCGGCCGCCCCGCACCTTGGGCTGGAGCTGGCGCAGCGCGCGGACCGTGTCCGGACCGCACATGCCGTCCACGATGAGCCCGTAGTCGCGCTGGAAGCTCCGCAGCGCCAGTTCGGTCTGGTGGCCGAACTCGCCGTTGGCGCGCCCGGCGTCGTAACCCAGCTCCAGCAGGCGCTCCTGCAGGGCGAAGACGTCGTCGCCGGTCACCGGCTGCGCCATCAGGAACGCCAGCGGGCGGTCGCCGAGTCGATAAGTCGCGTCACGCAGCGCGCGGTAGGTGGCCGGACCGACGATGCCGTCGGTGATGAGACCCCGCTGCTGCTGGAACGCTCGCACAGCGTGCTCGACCGGCAGGTCGAACACCTGAGACGGCTGCGGATCGGACAGCAGGCCGAGCTTGGTCAGAGTTGCCCTGACCTCGGCGACGTCCGGCCCGAAGTCCCCGCGGCGGAGTAGCGGCATGCACCCCTCGCTCACTAAGGCGCCGACACCGGCCGACGCTGAACTTGACGCCCTATTGTGCCTTGCTCGCGGCGATGGCACGGATGGGGCTACTGGCCGTGGTCACAGCTCCACATACGAGTGACCCGCCCGCCTCCCGTGGAAGACGGACGGGTCACCCGGATGTCAGTGCTCAGAGCACGTCGGACAGGTCCTTCAGCAGCGCGGCCTTCGGCTTGGCGCCGACGATCTGCTTCACCGGCCGACCGCCCTGGAACAGGATCATGGTCGGCACCGACATGATCTGGTAGTCGCGGGCGATCGACGGGTTCGCGTCGATGTCGAGCTTCGCGACGGTGATCTTCTCGGCGTGCTCGGCGGCGATCTCCTCGAGCACCGGGGCGACCATCTTGCACGGGCCGCACCAGGTGGCCCAGAAGTCGACCAGAACCGGCTTCTCGCTGGTCAGAACGTCGTCGGCGAACGTCTGGGCGGACGTGACCACGGTGGAGCCTGCCATGTGTGTTCTCCCTCTCGAGCGAGTGCTTCAGCTGGTGGTGACGGGCTCGCTGTAGCCGCCGCCGACGTGCTCGGCGGTGACCGCGGCCTCCGTGGTCCCGTGCTCGGCGAGCCAGCGCTCCGCGTCGATCGCGGCGGCGCAGCCGGACCCGGCGGCGGTGATCGCCTGGCGGTAGGTGTGGTCGACGAGGTCGCCCGCGGCGAACACACCGTCCACGTTCGTGTGAGTCGTGCGGCCGACGACCTGGACGTAACCCTCGCCGTCCAGCTCGACCTGGCCCTTGACCAGCTCGCTGCGCGGGTCGTGGCCGATGGCGACGAAGAAACCGGTGAACGGGTGCTCGGCCACCTCGCCCGTGCGCGTGTCGCGGGTCTTCACGCCGGACACCGACGTGTCGCCGAGCACCTCGACGACCTCGGCGTTCAGCAGCCACTTGATCTTGTCGTTGGTCCGCGCGCGCTCCAGCATGATCTTGGAGGCGCGGAACTCCTCACGGCGGTGGATGATCGTGACCGATCGGGCGAACTTGGTGAGGAACGTCGCCTCCTCCATCGCCGAGTCGCCGCCGCCGATGACCGCGATGTCCTGGTCGCGGAAGAAGAAGCCGTCGCACGTGGCGCAGGCCGACACACCGCGCCCCAGCAGCTCCTGCTCACCGGGGACGTGCAGGTACCGGGCCGCCGCGCCCATGGCGAGGATGACCGCGCGGGCGGCGTAGCGGGTGCCGTTCGCGGTGACGTACTTCACCGGGCCGTCGAGCTCCAGCTCCTCGACGTCCTCCGCGCGCAGCTCCGCGCCGAAGCGCTTGGCCTGCTCCCGCATCTGCTCCATGAGGTCGGGGCCCATGATGCCGTCGCGGAAACCGGGGTAGTTCTCGACTTCGGTCGTGGTCATCAGCGCGCCGCCGTACTGCGAGCCCTCGAACACCAGTGGTTCGAGCTGGGCGCGCGCCGCGTAGACCGCGGCGGTGTACCCGGCGGGCCCCGATCCCACGACGATCAGGTTCCGAACGTCCGACACCCTCGACCTCCGTTAGTCGCTTCCGGTCCAGGCAACCCGGACCGGCTCTTCGCACAACGGATCGTAGGGCGTCGTCATTCCGCCCTGTCGGGGTGAGTTCCGCTACGTGGACCCCGGCTACGGCTCGATGGTGGTGTTCGCGAGCACGCCGTCCGGGTTGTCCGGGCCGCACGTCTCGGGGTCGACCACCACGATCCGATACGCGCCGGGCGAGCCCGCGGGCAGGATCGCCATCACGGCGTTCCGGTCGTTCAGCGTGATCGGGCTGACGCCGAGCGGCTTGGACGCCTGGATGTTCGCCCCGCGCAGGCAGTCGGCGAGCTGCTCCTGGTTCTCCAGCGGACCGTAGTTCTGGGCCTTCAGCACGTCGCCGAACACCGGGCCGAAGTTCTCCCCGCGCACGGCGGGCAGCTTGCCGGGGCTGCCGGTGGCGCCCGGCGGGGTGGCACCCGGCGCCGGTGCGGTCGTCGTCTTGTCCGGCTGGGCGACGTTGTCCCCCGGCGTGTTGCCCGACGGGATCACCACCACGGCGATGCCCACGGCCGCCGCGGCCGCCGCGAGCAGCCCCGCGCCCCAGCCGAGCCGCTTGGCGCGCCGCGCCTTCGCCTGGTTGAAGTCGATCACCGGGGCGGCCGGCCGGGCCTCCTCGGCGAGCGCCTTGTCGATCCGCTCGGCCACCTCGCGGGGCATCGGGATCGGCGGCAGGTTCCGCAGGTCCTCCAGCGTCGCGTCGAGGGCCGCCAGGACCGCGCGCGCCTCCGGGTCGCTGTCGACCAGGGGCCTCAGCTCCGCCTCGGTCTGCGGGTCCAGGACCCCCGCGTGCAGGTCAGCCAGCAGGTCGACGGACCACGGCGGCCCTGAACGCCGCGCATTGCCGGTCATCGTTCCTCCAACTGACGTCCCTGTTGCACCTGCACATCGTTGATTGGGACGTTCGCATCTGCACCCTGGTTCCGGAGGTGCCCCAGAACTTTGGCGAGCTTGGCCCGACCGCGGGCGCACCGCGACTTCACGGTGCCCTCCGCGATGCCCAGGAGCTGCGCCGTCTCGGCCACCGAGTACCCCTCCACGTCCACCAGGACGATCGGGGCCCGCTGCTCCTCGGGCAGCTCGTTCAAGGCCGCCTGGACCACCAGGCGGGTCTCCCGCTCCGCCATCGCGTCGCGGGGCGCCACCGGCTCACCGGGGCCTGCCTCGGGCAACGGGACGGTCGGCCTGGTTTGTCGCCTGCGCATCCGGTCGAGGCAGGCGTTCACGACTATTCGGTGCAACCACGTCGTCACCTGCGACTCGGCGCGGAAGCTCGCCGCCGCGCGGAAGGCCGAGATGAACGCCTCCTGCAACGCGTCCGCGGCCTCTTCGGGATCGCGCAGGGTGCGCAGGGCCACCGCCCACATGCGGTCGCGGTGCCTGCGCACGAGCTCGGCGAAGGCGTGCGGGTCGCCCGCGGCGTGCGCCGAGATGAGGTCTGCGTCCGAGCTGGCTGCGGCGGTCACGCGCGGAGCCTACTGGGTTGAATGCCGCTGCTTCGCAGGCGGCGGCTCGGTCGCCTGGAAGTCGGTCGTTCGCGACCTCGCGGGTTGGTGGTGCGGGGGGCAGAAGGTTACTGGGCGCGGGTGTAGACGAGTTCTGCGATCTCCGACTTGTTGTTCTTGCCGCTGCCCGCCAGCTTCGTGATCCACACCAGGACGTGCTGGGTCGCGTCGTGGTCGTTGAGCTGGATCTGGGTCTGCCCCGCGGACAGGGTCGCGGTCGCGATGACCTTCGTCTCCTGCAGCGGCGCGCCGGGCGAGCCCGCCACCCGGATCTCCACCACGGTGCCCGCGCTGGGCGACGTGACGGTCACCGACGCCAGCTTCACCGGCTCGGCGAAGCCCGCCATCAGGCCGATCCCCGGCTTCAGGGCCGGGAACGGCTGGAAGTAGTTCTCCGTCTGCCACACCGTGGTGGGGTTGTTGTCGACCGACCGGTTGGCTCGGGTGGCGTTGTCCGGCTGGTTCGTCACGTCGTACACGCCGACCGACGCGGGCTGCACGGGACCGGCGGGCTGCGGCGCCGGCGGCGCGGGCTGGCCGCTCGGGCCCGGCGGGTTCGACTGGCCGATCACCACGGTCGGCCCGCCGCCGCCGGACGGCTCGTCGCTGAAGAAGCTCACGATCTGCACGCCGAGCCACACGACCACGGCCAGCGTGGCGACCGCCAGCACGGCCACGCTGATCATCAGCTTGCGCTTGCGGTCCTTGTCGCGGACCGGCCGCTGGGTCGTCCACACCGCGCCGTCGTCCGGGCCGTCGTCGTTGACCGGCTGGATCAGCGCCGTCTGCGCCTCGGACTGGGCGATCTGGTCGAGCACCTGGAGGATCGCGGCACTGGTGCGGATGCCGCCGACGCTGGTGTCCTCCAGGCTCCGCACGGCCACCGACGACAGCTCGTGCGGCACGTACGGGTGCAGCGCGCTGGGCGCGACCACGGAACCGTCCGGCCCCGTCGGCGCGGCGGGCACGCCGTCCGGGCCGTCCGGCAGCGCCCACTTGCCCGTGAGCAGCAGGTAGAGGATCGCGCCGAGCCCTTTGACGTCGTCGCGGGCGATCGCGTCCGGCCGGGGGCCGGGGAACGCCAGCCGCAGCCTGCCGTCGGACGTCACCCGGATGCGCTGCGGGTGGTCCGCGCCGAGCACCAGCCCGGCGTGGTGGGCGCCCTCGATCGCCGCGCCCAGCGGCTCCAGCAGCCGTGACGCCGCGCCCGCCGGCAGCGGGCCCTCGGCGATCAGGTCCATCAGGTCGGTGCCCTGGGTCCACTCGGCCACGACCACGCCGAGGATGCCCTCGTCGAGCTTGATCCCGGTGCCGGGCGTCAGCACGTCGATCACCCGGGACACGCCGGGGTGGGTGAAGCTGGCGGCGTGCATGGCGCGTTCCGCGGTCCGCTTGGCCCGCGCAGCCGCCGCGTGGTCGGCCGGGTTGCCGACCAGCACCGTCAGCGCGACGTCCCGGTTGAGCTGGCCGTCGCGGGCCCGCCACAGCTGCGCGTCGCAGCGGCGGTCCTCACCGGACTTCGCCAGCAACCGGTACCGGCCGTCGCCGATCACCCCGCCGGGCACCAGCGAGGTGTTCTGGATCGGACCGCTGCTCACGGGGCCGAGGGTACGTGAACGGGCCGGACCTCACGCGTCATCGGCGACCCACCAAACGACTGATCTTCGCGACGGCGGGCTTGACCTCGGGCACCCGGAACAGGGCCAGCAGCAGGAAGCTGAGCGGCAGCCCGACGATCGTCTGGATCACCACTTCGACCCAGGCACCCGCCACGCGGGACTCGATTCCCACCACGCGGACGGCGAGCCAGGCGAGACCGGTGGCCGCGCCGAACGCGATCGCCGACGCCACCACGGTGAGGCAGATCGTCCACGCGGTGTAGCCGGTGCGCAGCCGGCCGAGCCGCAGGCGCAGCCACACCTGGCCGACCAGGGCGCCGACGACGAAGCTCAGCGACATCGCGATCGACACCCCGACCGCGAGCTTGTCCGGCGGAGAGATCGCCAGGAACCCGTACAGCAGCCCGATCCGCACCACGACGATGATCGCCTGGATGATCGTCGGCGTCCGCGCGTCCTTCAACGCGTAGAACACCCGGAGCTGGAGCAGGGTGATCGCGTACGGCACCAGCCCGAACGCCGACAGCGCCAGCGCCGTGCCGATCGCCTCGCCGCCGGCCAGGCCGGAGTTGCCGAACGAGAACAGCGCCAGGCCGATCGAGACGCCGGCGACCGTCATCAGCGCGCTGAACGGCATGAGCAGGATCGCGGACATCCGGTTGCCGAACGACAGGTCGCCGACCAGCGCGTCGTTGTCGTGGGCCGCCGCGGCGCGGCTCATCTTCGGCATCAGCGCGGTCAGCAGCGACACGCCGAGCACCCCGTACGGCACCTGGGCGATCAGCCACTGCATGTTGTACACGGTGATCGCGCCGTCGTGGTGCGTGGCGACCTTCGTCAGCACGACCATGCTGACGAACCCGAGCGCCACGTACAGCAGCACCCAGAACGCGAGGCCGCCGAACTCCGACAGCCGCCGGTCCCAGCCCCACCGCCAGCGGAACCGGAACCCGGTCCGGCGCAGCGCGGGCAGCAGCACGGACGCCTGCAGCGCCACGCCGAGCATCGTGCCGAGGCCCAGCACCAGCAGCTTCGGCTGGCCCATCCGCACCGGGTCGAGCGAGATCTCCCCCGGCATGAGCCAGTAGACGACCAGCGTCACGATGACCACGAGGTTGTTCAGCACCGGCGCCCACGTGGGCAGGCCGAACACGTGCCGGGTGTTGAGGATCGCGCCGAGCAGCGCCGACAGCCCGTAGAACACGATGCCCGGCAGCACCAGGTAGGCGAACGCGGTGACCAGCGCCGGGTTGGCGTTCGGGGAGTCGATGAACAACCCGGTCAGCAGCGGCGCGCACGCGACCGCGACGACCGTGCCGACGCCGAGCACCACCGCGGACATCGTGATCATCCACTGGGCGTACGACTCGCCGCCGTCCCCGTCCTCCTTCTCGGCGCGGACCAGCAGCGGGATCGCCACGCTGGTCAGCACGCCGCCGAGGAGCAGCTCGTTGATCATCGTCGGCAGCGTGGTCGCGACCTGGTACGAGTCGTTCAGCACGTCGACGCCGAGGATCGTGATCAGCAGCAGCTTGGACAGCAGCCCGGACGCCCGGCTGACGATCGTGGCGATGGCCATCGAGCCGCCGGCGCGCGCCAGCGACGGACCCTGCTGTTGTCCCTGGTCCACCGTTGTTGTTCCGCTCAACTCGTGCTCGACCTCTCCGGCGGCGTGACGCCGCTGGCGTCGTCCGGCACCTGCGTGGCGGCGGCGCGCGCGGCCCGCACCCGGCGGACGATCCGCCGGGCGGAGAGCAGCACCAACGCGGCGCCGGCCAGGCAGGTGATGATGACGGTGATGGTCCCGTACGCCGAGGACGACACCTCCAGGCGGGCCCGTTCGCCCAGGTCGACGCCGTTCGGCGTGACCAGGCGCACGTGCACGGGGAACCGGCCGGACCGCAGCACCTCGACCGGCACGCGGACCAGCAGGTCGCCGCGCGCGGGCAGCACGATGTCCACCGGCTGCTTGGTGACGATCCCCGGCGTGTCCTCGATCACGACCCGCACGGTCACCCGCACGTCCAGCCGGTTCTTGATCGACAGCGGGATGGGGCTGTCGGCGGAGCCCAGGAGGATCGGGCTGTTCGGCTCGGTCACCGTGACCTGGCTCCGCAGACCGGCGATCTCCTCGTGCGCCGTCGCCAGCGCGTCACGCGCGCCGTCCTCGTTGCCGCGCCACGCGCCCGACGCCGTCCGCAGCAGGTCCAGCCGCAGCGGGTCGACCAGGTCGCCCGGCTCGGCGGACGCCGCGTCCTGCTGGCTCATCGACTCCGACAGCTGCTGGAGCTGCTGCCACGACGCGGCGACCGCCGCGGTGACGGCGGGCGGCACCTCGCGGGCGCCCGACTCCACCGGGTAGCTCAGCGCCGCGGTCTGGTCGGGCGGCGCCGCGAGCAGCGACTGGAGGCCCACCGCGGTCGCGAACCCGCCCGAGACCAGCGACTTCGTCGTGCGCAGCAGCATGTCGACCTCGCCGGTCGGCGCGTTCCACCGGCGCGGCGGCGCGACGACCACGTGCTGGCCGGTGCTCTGGAACCCGGCCCGGAACGTGAGCGCGGCGAGCGCGTTCTGCACCGACACCGGCCGGGTCTCGGTCGGCGTGGTCACGCCCGCGAGCGGCCGGCTCGTCGCCGCGCCCTGCAACGCGTCGGACACCATGCCGTCGATGCGCACGGCCGTCACCGGCTTGCCCTCGGGCACCTCGAACGCGACCGGCCCGGTGCCGGGCGTGCCCGCCACCGCCGACTGGTCGACCACCAGCGACGTCACGCCGCGCGAGGTGAGGTCGGCCATCGTCTGCTGGTCGAGGACGCCGTCGACGGGCCAGGCCAGCCCCTCGGTCGGCTGCACGTCGAGGACGTCGCGGACCACGTCGTCGCCCGCGAGCGCGAGGTCGGTCAGCCCGGTCAGCCGGCCGCGGGACAGCGCGACCAGGTCGGCGTCCGCGTCGGGCAGCGCGATCACGCACCGGCCGCCCACCAGCAGCCGCAGCTGGGCCAGCCACAGCGCCGCGTCGTCCTCGCCGCGGCCCGGGCCCTGCCCGCGCACCTCATAGCCCTCGCTCATCGCGGCGACCGTGCGCAGGAGGTCCGGGTCGACGGCGAGGCACACGCCGCCGGCCAGCGGACCCGCCAGCGCCGACTCGTACGCCTTCAGCAGGTTCCACAGCCGGCCGCCCATGGCCAGCGAGCCGGCCAGCTCGTCGTCGGTGAGGACGGCGGGAGCGGTGGTGACCAGGCGCGGCCGGTCGGCCAGCGGCCACAGCAGGGTGATCTTGGCCGGGTTCTGCGGCACGGCCGGCGCGGCGCCGCCGGGCAGCGCGAGCACGGGGAGCAGCGTGCTCAGCGCGGCCAGCCGGGCCCGGCCGCCGAAGTCCGGCGTGCCGTTGATGTTGGCGAGGATCGGGTAGATGCCCGGCTCGCGGATCAGCAGCGACGTGGGGCCGGGTCCGGTCAGCGGGACGGTCAGCTGGAACGGCTTCGACTCGTCCTGCTCCAGCCGGTCCACGATCCGGGTGAAGTTCGGCTGCACGACCTCGGCGTCGGTCGGCTCGCGCAACGCCTGGCGGACGTCCTCCTCGCCGGTCAGCGGGTCGCCGCGCTCCAGGCGCAGCTCGATGTCCTCGATCGGGCGGTCGCCGACGTTCACCACCTTGCCCTTGATGGTGATCGAGTCCAACCCGTCCGAGGTGACCACCCGCGGTGTCATCTCCTCGACGTCGAGCCGCAGCCACACCTGCGACTGCTGGCCGGGCTGGTTGGACAGCGCGCGCGTCGCCCACACCTGCGTGGCGGGCGCCGGCCGCACGGGCAGCCGCCCGCTGTCGGCGGGCGCCGCCGGCGCCGACGACGCCGTCGTCACGATGAGGATTCCCGCCGCCGCCAGTGCGGACAGCAGCCGTTTCACGCCGACTCCGCTCCGTCCGTCTGGTACTCGGAGAGCAGTTCGGCGGCTCGGCGCACCAGTCGACGCTCGTCCGCGTAGGCGAGCCGGTCGTCCAGTTCGCCAAGGGGCACCCACGCCACCTCGGTGACCTCCACGTCTTCGTCGGAAAGCTCGCCGCCCAGCGCTTCCAGGAGGAAGTGGTGGACGGTCTTGTGCACCCGTCGGTCCTCGGCCACGAACCAGTAGTCGATGGAACCGAGCGGGCGCAGGACCCTGCTATGAATACCGGTCTCCTCGGCGACCTCGCGCACCGCGGTCTGTTCCGCGGTCTCACCGGCCTCGATGTGACCCTTGGGCAGCGACCACAGCAACCGGCCCCGGCGGTCGAGCCGCCCGATGATCGCCGCGACGTGCTGCTCGAAGTCCAGCACCAGTCCGCCCGCCGACGTCTCGTCGACCGTCTTCAGCCGGCGACCGCGGCGCCGGTTCCGGCGCCTCGGCTTGGGACCGCCGGAGCGACCGGACGACTGGGGCATGCCCTGATGGTAGTGGCGACCAGCGATTACGGGACGTGACAGGGCTGTTGCGCAAGGTGATCCACAGCGGGTGGCCGCGGCGGGCAAGTCGTTCGGGCGTCCCGCACCCGACCAGTAGGCTGGCTCCTCGTGTCCGGACCCATCGCCTCCACCGCCACTCCTGGCCAGGATTCCCAGGGGCAGGACAATGCCGTGGTGGAACTGCTGAGCGCCCTCCCCGTCGCCGAAGAGCTGGCCGCCCGCTTCGCCGCGGCCGGTCACCGCCTGTACCTCGTGGGCGGCAGCGTGCGGGACGCCATGCTCGGCCGGCTGTCCGGCGACCTGGACTTCACCACCGACGCCCGGCCGGCGCAGGTGGTGGCGCTGCTGAAGGGCTGGGCCGACGCGATCTGGGACACCGGCATCGCGTTCGGCACCGTCGGCGCGACCAAGCACAAGCAGACCGTCGAGGTCACGACGTTCCGCGCGGACAGCTACGACGGCGTCACCCGCAACCCCGAGGTGACGTTCGGCGACACCATCGAGGGCGACCTCGTGCGCCGCGACTTCACCGTCAACGCGATGGCGTACGACGTGGTGAACCGCGAGCTGATCGACCCGACCGGCGGCCGCGAGGCGCTGCGGGCGCGGACCCTCGACACGCCCGCCACGCCGCAGGAGTCGTTCTCCGACGACCCGCTGCGGATGCTGCGCGCGGCCCGGTTCGCGTCCCAGCTCGGCTTCACCGTCGCGCCGCGCGTCCTCGACGCCATGACCGCCATGTCCGGCGAGCTGAGCCGCATCACCGCCGAGCGTGTGCAGGCCGAGCTGTCCAAGCTGCTCACCGGCGCCCACCCGCGGGCGGGCATCGAGCTGATGGTGACGGCGAAGCTCGCCGACGTCGTGCTGCCCGAGCTGCCCGCGATGAAGCTGGAGATCGACGAGCACCACCAGCACAAGGACGTGTTCCACCACTCGCTGGTCGTGCTGGAGCAGGCCATCGACCTGGAGGACACGCCCGAGCCGGACCTCGTGCTGAGGCTCGCCGCGCTGCTGCACGACATCGGCAAGCCCGACACCCGGCGGTTCGAGGAAGGCGGCGGGGTGTCGTTCCACCACCACGAGGTGGTCGGCGCGAAGATGGTGCGCAAGCGTTTGCGGGCGTTGAAGTACTCGAAGGAGATCGTCGAGGACGTCGCCCAGCTCGTGTACCTCCACCTGCGGTTCCACGGCTACGGCAGCGGCGAGTGGACCGACTCGGCGGTGCGCCGGTACGTCACCGACGCGGGCCACCTGCTCACCCGGCTGCACAAGCTCGTCCGCGCCGACTGCACCACCCGCAACAAGCGCAAGGCCAACGCGCTCCAGCGCACGTACGACGACCTGGAGCGCCGCATCGAGCGCATCGCCGCCGAGGAGGACCTCAAGCGGGTCCGACCCGACCTCGACGGCAACGAGATCATGCGGCTCCTCGGCCTGCCGCCCGGACCGCTCGTCGGCCAGGCGTGGAAGTTCCTCAAGGAGCTCCGCCTCGACCGCGGCCCGCTCGACCACGACGAGGCCGTCGCGGAGCTGCTGCAGTGGGCACGCGAGCAGGGCGTCCAGCCCCCTGGTGACTGACACCAAGTGACCAATCTCGTGCTGAGGGGTTGGCCAGTGACGCGCTGTTGCGAGACCATGACTGTGTGCGTCAGACACGCGCACTGGGGGTGGTGTCGCATGAACGCTTGGGGACTGTCCGAGGGGGGCACCCGGGCACACGGGTTGGACGCGTTGACCGACCGGCAGCGGGCCGTGCTCCGCTGCCTGGCCAGGGGGCTCGCCGACCACGAGATAGCGCGGGTGCTGGCGCTGAGCCAGCACCAGGTGGGCGCCGTGGTGTCCGAGATCCTGCGGGTGCTGCACCTGCGCGACCGGATGGCCGCCGTGGTCTACGCCCACGAGACGGGGATCATCCGGATGCCGCTGCCCAGATAATTTGCCGCTGCTTCGCAGACGGCGGCTCGGCCGCCTGGAAGTCGGTCGTTCGCGCCTGATTTCGCGGCGATCGAAAAGCGTGATCGCCACGAAATGAGTCGCGAACGACCGACGCGGCCTCGCGGTGACATGGCGCCGCCTCCGGCGTCGCGGCTCGGCCGCCTGGAAGTCGGTCATTCGCGACCGATCCCGCGACGATCGAAAAGCGTGATCGCCGCGGGATGGGCCGCGAACTACCGACGCGGCCTCGCGGGGCTGGTCATCGGGGCTAGTGGGTTGGGGTGCGCTTGATCAGGAGCAGGTAGCCGGTCAGGCCCAGGAGGTACGCGGCGGTGGCGGCCAGGACCAGGGTGGGCGAGCGGCCGTCCAGGGGGACGATCGCGGCGGCGGCGGTGACGGCGGCCACCTGGGTGACGTTGAAGAGGGTGTCGTAGAGGGCGAAGACGCGGCCTCGGACCTCGTCGCCGATGTCGCCCTGGACGGCGGCGTCCACGCAGAGCTTGACCACCTGGCCGGCGAACGTGAGCAGGAACGACGCGGCCAGGATGGTCGGCAGCAGCATCGGCAGGCCCAGGCCCAGTTGGGTGGCGGCGGCCAGGAGCAGGGCGCCGCAGACGGTGCCGCGCCGGCCGAGGAGGTCCACGACGCGGTCCGTCAGGAGTCCCGCCAGCAGGATGCCCGCGCCGCCCGCGACGGCGACCTCGCCCAGGCCGGCCAGCCCGGCCTTGAGCGGGCCGAGGTCGGTGAAGGTGTTGCGCATCAGCAGCAGGGTGAGCAGCAGCGACATGCCGAAGCCCGCGCGGTGCGCGAGGAGGGCCAGCAGGGCGGCGGCGACGGTGGGCGCGCGCCACGCGGCGCGCGCGCCGTCCAGCAGGCCCCTGGCGACCGCGGTGACGGTCCGGCTCGGCTCGTCCACGGCGTCGGGGCCCAGGACGCCACGGGCGAACCGGGAGGCCAGGAACGCGGCCCCCAGGGAGCCGACCACGGCGAACGACGTCGTCCACGCCGAGCCGCCGTCACCCGAGCCCAGCACGGACCGGAGGCCGACGGCGCAGGCCGCGCCCAGGACGGCGGTCAGGGCGCCCAGCGTGGTGACGAACGCGTTCGCCTCCACCAGGTGGTCGTCGTCCACCACGTGCGGGAGGGACGCCGACAGGCCCGAGCCGACGAACCGGCTCACGCCCGTGACGAACAGCGCCGAGGCGTAGAGGGGCACGCCGTCGAGGCCGAACCCGACGGCCGCCGCGGTGAGCAGGATGAACAGGGCGCGGGTGAGGTTCGCCACGACGAGGACGCGGCGGCGGTCCCACCGGTCGAGCAGCGCGCCCGCGAACGGCCCCACCACGGAGTACGGGAGCAGCAGCACGGCGAACCCGGCGGCGACGGCGAGCGGGTCGGCGTGGCGCTCCGGGTTGAACAGGACGGCGCCCGCGAGGCCCGCCTGGAAGAGGCCGTCACCCCACTGGGCTGCCAGCCGGGAGGCCAGCAGCCTGCGAAAATCCGCTACCGCGAGGAGTTTCCGGACACCGAGGTGGTGCTTCGCCGCGGTGGTCCGGGCAGTGGTCACGGGGACGAGCCTATGCCCGTGCGCGCCGGAACGACGAAGGGCGGGAACCACGAAGGCCGGACCCGATGGGTCCGGCCTCCGGGCGTCAGACGCCCGGTCGCCTCTCGGCGGGTGGCACTTCGCGGCTCCAGCCGGACGGTATTCCGCGAAGGCTGTTAAGTGGGCCCGGGGGACTCGATGGCGCCTGACGGTTCCTACAACGAACACGGTAACCCGGATGTTCCGCCCCGGAGGAGTCGGGCGTCGTCTGAGATCATGTCGGGTGTGCGCCCTGATGCCGAAGTCGAACCGGGTTCGCTGCTGGTCGCGGCACCGAGCCTGACCGACTCGAACTTCCGCCGAACGGTGGTCTACGTGATCGACCACCGCGGCGAGGGCACCCTCGGGGTGGTGCTGAACCGGCCGAGCGAGGTGGCCGTGCACGACGTGCTGCCGTCGTGGGGGCCGCACGTGACCCGGCCGCAGGCCGTCTACATCGGCGGGCCGGTGGAGCAGAAGACCGCGCTGTGCCTGGCGGCACTGCGCACCGGCGAAGACCTGGCGTCACTCGAAGGCGTGGTCGGCGTGCACGGTCCGGTGGCGCTGGTCGACCTGGATGCCGACCCGGACGCCCTGGTGCCGAAGGTGCGCGGGATGCGCGTGTTCGCCGGCTACTCGGGCTGGGGCGAGGGCCAGCTGGCCGGTGAGATCGAGCGCGGCGACTGGATCGTCGTGAAGGGCCTGCCGGACGACGTGCTGACGCCCGCCAACGTCGACCTGTGGGGTCGGGTGCTGCGCCGCCAGGGCATGCCGACGTCGCTGCTGGCGACGTTCCCGCTGGACATCCGCCGCAACTGACGCCGGGCGCTCAGGCGCGGGTGAGCACGCCGCACGCGCCGCCGGACCCGGCGCACGCGCAGCCGCCGCAGCCGGCGGGG
>NZ_JBHTLK010000069.1:0-29480 GCF_042678885.1 Saccharothrix hoggarensis | reverse complement strand
GTGCGCCGCCCGCCCGGTTACGCCGAGCGGGTCACCCCGGCGCCGCGGCCGACCGACTCGCCGACCGGCTCCTCCCGCGGCTCGTCGACCCGCGGCGCGGGCAGGACCCGGACCTCGCCGGCGGCCACCCGCACCTGGTTCCGCCCGTTCTCCTTGGCCGCGTACAGCGCGGCGTCCGCGCAGTGCTGCGCGTCCATCAGGCAGTCGCCGTTGTCCGGCAGCACGGCCACGCCGATCGACGCCGAGATGGCCCGCACCTCCGGCCCGTCCGCCGTCAGCGGCAGGTTCCGCCCGCGCAGCGTGACCGTGTTGCGGTGCTTGTCGGTGGTGATCACGGACATCTCGCCGATCGCCTCGCGCACCCGTTCCGCGATGGCCGTGCCCTGCGCCAGACCGGTGTCGGCGAGCACCACGACGAACTCCTCGCCGCCGTCGCGCCCGGCCACGTCGCCCGGCCGCAGCTTCTCCCGCAGTATCCGGCCGACCTCGGCCAGCACCGCGTTGCCCGCCGGGTGGCCCCACGTGTCGTTGATGCGCTTGAAGTGGTCCAGGTCGATGGCGAGCACGGTCACCGGCTGCCCGTCGTGGCGGCACCGCTCGGTGAGCCTGCCCGCGTACTCGGCCAGGCCGTTCGTGTTGAGCAGGCCGGTCCGGTAGTCGGTGTGCGCGTCCTCGGCCAGCCGCGCCTGCAACTGCTCCTGCTCGCGCAGCAGCCGTTCGAGGTGCGCCCGCCGCTCGGCCGCGTGGTACAGCAGCGAGTTGACCAGGATGACCGGGAACACCAGCAGCAGCGGACCGACCCAGTGGGTGGTCATCAGCATGCCCAGCATGGCGCCCGCGCCGAGCGTGCTCAGCTCCAGCATGTTGTCCGCGCGCGACCCGACGAACTCCTGGATGCGGGTGTGCGGCGTGACGATCTTCAACGCGATCGCGATGTTCATGCCCTGGGCGCCCCAGTTGACGACCGCGGCCACGATGAGCACGAGCACGAGGCCCAGGTCGGCCGGGATGCGGCCGGTGGCCAGCAGCGACAGGCCGGACAGGTGCACCACGGCCCAGGCCAGCATGGTGCCGCCGAGGATGCTCGCGGTGCTGAACACGAACCGGTAGGGCTGGCGGCGCGCGATCGGCTGGATCAGGATGCGCATCCAGATCGTGGCGAGCACGGCGAGCGCGCCCGGCAGGGCGATGGCGGCGGCGAACGTCCAGACGGACGTGAGGTCGATGTGGGGGCCGGCCGACTCGTTGCGGCGCGACTCTTCGGCCCGCCGAACGATCATCAGGTGGACGGTGATGGCGAACATCACCGCGCCGAACCGCAGCCAGTCCGCGTTCGAGACCGAACCGAGCGTGCCGAGCAGCCAAATGGCGGCAGCGGCTACCGCCGATTCGATGACCAGGAAGTACACCAGTGCGGCCGGGCGCAACGTCCAGAGATCCCAGTTGCGAATCGAGGGCCGGCCGACTGCCGCAGATGCCTTCTCGTCAGTCAAACTGTTCTTCACCACGACCCCCTACCCTCTGCCCGGCGTCGCACGTCGAACGCCGTTCGCAGCGGCACGTCCGTGCCCGAGATGCGCACTGAGGAGGTGTTCGCCATGCGCAACCGCGACATGTGAGTCCACTTCCCTCCATCCGGACCGAATGTTCACCGTACGTGCCCGCGGGCTAGCGGGCCGCAGCCGAGGGGACCTTCATGTTTGACAATCGCGATATGTGATGAGTCCGTTTCAGATCGCCACCGCCTTCGGATCGTTCCGGGTGCGGGCCCGTCGCCAGGCTACGGTCGCCTGGGTCGCCAGCAGTAGCCCGATACCGCCTGCACCCGCGATGGTGGCGGTCACCGAGCCGATCGAGTGCGCCACGACACCGGCCAACGCCATGCCGCCGCCCTGCGACGACCGCAGAGCGGCCCGGCCGATGCCGTACGCCCGACCGCGGTAGGCGTCGGGCAGGATGCGCATCCACGCCGATCGCGCGGGCGTGTGGTACGCACCGGCCATACCGGCGATGACCAGCAGCGCGATGGTCCAGGTCAGGTTCGGGTGCAACGCGAACATGACCAGAGGGGCCAAGGACAGTATGGCGAGCGGGCCGATCAGCCGCTCGCGTTTCGCGGGATCGCGCACCACCCGGAAGAGCACGGCCACGCCGAGGACGTTGGCGGCGGGCTCGATGGCCAGGATCAGGCCGACGGCCCACACCGCGTCCAGACTCGCCGCCAGGGGCACGGCGAGTCCCTCGGGGACCATGGCGAGGCCGGCCAGGAGGCGCATGCCCATCAGGCTGCGCAGGCGTGGTTCGGTGACCAGCAGGGTGAACGCGCCCTTGGGACCTTCGGGATCACGTTGGGTGCCGCGCGGATCGGCGGCCGGTCGGTGCTTGACCGACAGCTGCACGAGGATCGCGACCCACACGAACGAGGCCGCGTCGATGGCCAGCGCCACGTTGGGCCCGGCGCCGATGACGAGGAAGCCGGCGGCCGCGAGACCCACCATCTGGGCGACGTCGACCGACGTGCCGAACAGCGCCACGCCGTCGTCGTAGCGCTTCTCCGGCAGGACGTGGGGGAGGCTCGCCTCCTGGGCCGCCAGGAACGGCGACGAGATCATCAGGACGACCACGAGCAGCACGATCATGACCCACAGCGGCACGCCGGGCACGGCCATGAGGGCGACCAGCGCGGCCTGCAGCCACGCGCAGCAGACCATCACCGTGCGGCGCGGGTACCGGTCGGCTACCCAGCCCAGCAGCGGGCCCGAGATGAGCGGCGGGAACAGCGTCAACGACCACGTGAGGGCGGTCCACGCGGGTGACTGCGTCCGTTCGAAGACGAGCAGGGACAGCGCCACGGCCGCGAGCTGGTCGCCCACGGTCGACACCGTAGAGCCGATCCACATGCCGCGGAACTCGCGGTTGCCCACGAGCGCGCGGATGGTACCCCCGGAAGTCACAACTCCCCCAGGTTGGTCGGCCCCGATGAGTGAGTCACGTTACCCCCACCCGAAGTAACAATTCCCTCGGTTAGCACGGTAGAAGCTGCCGGATGTGCAATCTCTGTCCTACCACAGTGTGTACCCGAACGGAGCAGGTCGGTTACATAAAGTAGTTGCAACGGCGAAAAATCGGCTACTTATTCTTGACAGTTGACGGTAGGTGACACGGCGTGAGCAATCCTCGCCTACCCTACGTCGAGCAGGCCCTCCATTGGTCGGCCGGGCGCTGGTCCGACCGGGCCAGCGCGTTCCCGCGGGCCGCTGCGTCGGCTGCCGCCGGGTGGCGCGTCAATTGTTGAACAACGACGGCGTGTCGATCTTCAGAACTGGTAGTAGAGGAACGGGCTGAAGGTGCCGCTCGCCACCAGGATCGCGGCGTAGGCGGCTCCCGCGGTCATCAGCGACACCCTAGCCGCCGTGGCGATCCTTCCGCGAGAGGACTCCAGGTAAGGCCCGGTCACCGGGTGGGTCGGCATTGCGACAATTGCCAGAGCCAGGAGCAGCAGAACAATACGCTGATTGGTCGCCGCGGCGGCCACGGCTTCGGTCAACCCCGTGAAATCAGGCGCCAGCAGGTGGCCGATCATTGTGAACGCGCTACCGAGATCCGCGGACCGGAAGAACACCCACCCGATTACCACCAGCAACGTGGTGAGGACCCGACGGGCAATTCGGGTACGCGTAGTGACCGGCGTGGAATCCCATCCGAAACGGCGTTCCAGAACGAGCAGCCCGCCGTGGAACAAACCCCACACGAGGAACGTCCAGTTCGCGCCGTGCCAGAAACCGGTGAGCACGAAAACGATCGCCAGGTTCCGGTAGGTCCGCCGCACGCCGCCCCGGTTGCCGCCCAGCGGGATGTACACGTAGTCGCGGAACCAGCGGGACAGCGACATGTGCCAGCGGCGCCAGAACTCCGTGACCGTGGTCGACGAGTACGGGCGGGCGAAGTTCTCCGGCAGCCGGAACCCGAGCATGCGGCCCAGGCCGATGGCCATGTCCGAGTAGCCGGAGAAGTCGAAGTAGAGCTGGAGCGTGAAGCCGATCGCGCCGAGCCACGCCACGGCCGACGTCATCTGGTCGGCCGGGGTGGCGAAGCACGCGTCGACCAGCGGCGCGAGCGAGTCGGCGATGATCACCTTCTTGCACAGGCCCAGGGCGAACCGGGGGAACCCGGCGGCGATGTCGTCCCACCGGTGCAGGCGCTGTTGCGGCAGCTGGTCCGCGATCTCCCGGAACCGCACGATCGGGCCCGCGACCAGCTGCGGGAACATCGCGATGTACGTCACGAACGCCACCGGCTCGCGCAGGGCAGGCCGCTCACCGCGGTACACGTCCACGACGTACGAGATGTGGTGGAACGTGTAGAACGAGATGCCGATCGGCAGCGCCAGCTCCAGCACCGGCAGGTCGACGCCCACCACGGACGCGATGTCGTGCAGCTGCCCGGTCGCGAACCCCGCGTACTTCCAGATCAGCAGCACGCCCACGTTGAGCGCGATCGCGCCCACCAGGACCAGCCGCCGGTCGCCCGGCGCACCCGGCTCCAGCCGCCGCCCGGCCAGGTAGTTGACCACCATGCAGCCGAGCAGCAGCACCGTCGTGCCGCCCGCGCCGGACACGTAGAACAGCAGGCTCGCCACGGCGACCACACCGTTGCGCCAGGTTCGGGGCGTGGCGAGGACGGCCGCGAGCACGACCGGCAGGAAGAACCACAGGAACAGCGGGCTGGCGAAGGACATCGCCGCAGACCTTAGCCACCACCCCCGCGGCACGGAGCCGATCGGCCCACAAACCGCCCCACCTCACACCGCGGCCGTCCCGGGTCACCCGGGACGGCCGCGGTCAGAGCCGGTTGCGGGTCAGGCCAGGACGTCCAGCCGACGCCGCCGGGCGATCTCGGCCAGCACGACCCCCGCCGCGACGGAGGCGTTCAGCGACTCCACGCCCGCCGCCATCGGGATCGACACCGTCTGGTCGCACGTCTCCTTGACCAGGCGCGACAGCCCGCGGCCCTCGGAGCCCACCACCACGACCAGCGGCCCGGTGGCCAGGTCCAGCCCGTCCACGTCCACGTCGCCGTCCGCGTCCAGCCCGACGATCATCAGCCCGGCCTCGGCCCACTCCTTGAGCTGCCGCGTCAGGTTCGTCGCCACCGCGATCGGCATCCGCGCCGCCGTGCCGGCGCTCGTCCGCCACGCCACCGCCGTGATCCCCGCCGAACGGCGCTGCGGCAGCACGATCCCGTGCGCGCCGAACGCCGCCGCCGACCGCACCACGGCGCCCAGGTTGCGCGGGTCCGTCACCCCGTCGAGCGCCACCAGCAACGGCGGCCGGCCCGACTGGTTCGCGATCTTCAGCAGCTCGCGCGGCTCGGCGTACTCGAACGGCGGCACCTGGAGCCCGAGCCCCTGGTGCATCGCGCCACCCGTGATCCGGTCCAGCTCGCCGCGCTGCACCTCCAGCACCGAGATGCCCCGCGTCGCGGCCAGCTGCACCGCCTCGGCGACCCGGTCGTCCGCGTCGATGCCCAGCGCCACGTACAGCGCCGTCGCCGGGATGCCCGCCCGGAGGCACTCCACCACCGGGTTCCGCCCGGCCACGGTCTCCGGCCCGTTCTCGGCCGCCTTCCGCCGCTGCGTGCGGGCCTGCTCGACCTTCGCCGCCGCGTTGGCCCGCTTGTACGCGGGGTGGTTGGGGCGCTCTACCGCCTTCGGCGTCGGGCCCTTGCCGTGCAGGCCCTTCGGCTTCTGCCCGCCGGAACCGACGACGGCGCCCTTCTTGGAGCCGGGGTTGCGCATGGCGCCCCGGCGCTTGGAGTTACCAGCCACGAGCTCAGTCGTCCTTCAAAGTCCACAACGGACCGTCGGGGGTGTCCTCGACGGCGATACCGGCCAGGAGCAGGTGGTCGCGCAGCGCGTCCGCGCGCGCGAAGTCCCGGTCCTTGCGGGCCTGCGTCCGCTCTTCCAGCAGCCGCTCCACCAGCACGCCCAGCGCGTGCCTGCCCGCACCGCCCGCGGCGGCGTCGTGCCACCGCGGCGACAGCGGGTCCAACCCGAGCACGTCGGTCATCGCCCGCACCGACGCGGCCGCGGCACGCGCGCCCTCGTCGTCACCGGACTCCAGCGCCGTGTTGCCCTCGCGCAGCCGCTTGTGGATCGCGGCCAACGCGCCGGGCGTGCCCATGTCGTCGTCCATCGACGCCACGAACGCGGGCGACAGCTCGCCGTCCGCGCCGACGTCGCCCGTGCGCTCCACGACGCGCCGCAGGAACGACTCGATCCGCCGGTACGCCGACACCGACTCGTCCAACGCCTCGGGCGAGTACTCGATGTGCGACCGGTAGTGCGGCCCCACCAGGTAGTAGCGCAGCTCGGGCGCCCGCACCCGCTCCAGCATCGCCGGGATGGACACCGTGTTGCCGAGCGACTTGGCCATCTTCTCGCCGCCCATGGTCACCCAGGCGTTGTGCATCCAGTACCGGGCGAACCCGTCGCCCGCGGCCCGCGACTGCGCCTGCTCGTTCTCGTGGTGCGGGAAGATCAGGTCGATGCCGCCGCCGTGGATGTCGAACGTGCCGCCCAGGTACGCGGTCGCCATCGCCGAGCACTCCAGGTGCCAGCCGGGCCGGCCCGGACCCCACGGCGTCGGCCACGACGGCTCGCCCGGCTTCGCCGCCTTCCACAGCGTGAAGTCGCGCGGGTCGCGCTTGCCGGTCGCGGCGGACTCGCCCTGGTGCACCTCGTCCAGCTTCTGCCCGGACAGCGCCCCGTACTCGGGGAACGACGTCACCGAGAAGTACACGTCGCCGTCCGAGGCGTACGCGTGGCCCTTCTGGATCAGCCGGTCCATCAGGTCGACCATCTGCGTGACGTGACCCGTGGCGCGCGGCGAGTACGAGGCGGGCAGGCAGCCCAGCGCGTCGTAGGCGTCGTCGAACGCGCGCTCGTGCTGGTACGCCCACTCCCACCACTCGGCGTGGTTCTCGGCCGCCTTGGCGAGGATCTTGTCGTCGATGTCCGTGACGTTGCGCACCAGGTGCACGGTCGAGCCGTCACGGCCCAGCCAGCGGCGCAGCACGTCGAAGTTCAGGCCGCTGCGCACGTGACCGATGTGCGGAACGCCCTGCACCGTGGCCCCACAGACGTAGATCGACGCCGTTCCGCTGGTGCGCGGCACGAACTGCCGCATCGACCGGGTCGCGGTGTCGAAGAGGTGGAGGCTCACGTGAAGATGGTACGGGCGTTGACCAGACGGGGTTGAATCGCCCGGTCAAATGTGCTTGCGGAGCACCTGCAGCAACGCGTCCGGCCGGCTGCCCGTCGGCAGCGGTTCCACGATCTCGACCGCGCACCCGACCGCCGCCGCGCCGCCGTCCGCCTCGGCGCTGTCGCCGATCATCAGCGCCTCGCTAGGGTGCACGCCCAGCCGGTCGCAGGCGATCCGGAACATCTTCGGGTCGGGCTTCACGAAGCCCTCCTGGTAGGACAGCACGTACTCGTCCACCCGGTTCTCGACGCCGTGACGTGCGAAGACCGCCCGGATGTCCCAGGCGATGTTGCTGACGACGGCGGTCGGCAGCTCCGTGCCAAGCGCTTGCGCGGTGTCCGGGTACGGCTGCCAGAACGGCGGGCTGCACAGGTCCGCGTAGAACTTCGCCGGGTCCTTCGCGCCCGCCTTCGCGAGCACGGCCAGGTGCATCTCGCGGTGCGCGTCGGGGTCGAGGTCGCGTCGTTCCCACTGCTCCGGGTCGACGTCCAACCCCTCCGCCACGCCCACCGGCGCGGTCAGCGCGCGCATCAGGGCGGCGTGGGCCGACAGCGTGTCGTGCTCCAAGCGGAACAGGGTGCCGGAGAAGTCGAAGAGCACGGCGCGGATCGTCACGGGACGCACGCTACGTGGTCCGGACATCGGAGGTCTCGAGGAGGCCGCGAACCGAGACCAGGCTCACCGCCCCATCACCCGGACGGCCCTAGGCGGCGTAGCCGGTGACCTTCGTCGGGGTCAGCCGCAGCACCACGCGCACCCTGCCGGGGGCGTCCTCCGGGAAGTCCCGGCCGTAGTACTTGTGGCTCAGCGCGTTGGCCAGTTCGCGCCCGCTGTCCTCGGCGATCGTCACCGTGCCGCGGATCTCCGCGTAGACCTCCGGGTCCTCGCTGCTCCACACGCTCACGCTGGCACGCGGGTCGCGGCGCAGGTTGCGCTCCTTGGCGCGGTCGCGCAGCGTCGAGAACAGCAGGTCGTCCCCGTCCCGGGTGACCCACACCACCGACGTCTGGGGGCTGCCGTCCGGGTTCACCGTGGCGAGCACGGAGTGATTCCTGCCGTCGACCAGGGCGCGCGTCGCGGGGCTGAGGGTGACCGCCATGTGGATCAGGCTAGTGGCAGGAGCAGGGCGGTCGCCACGGCGGCGATGCCCTCGCCGCGCCCCGTCAGGCCGAGGCCGTCGGTGGTCGTGCCGCTGACCGACACCGGGCCTCCGACCGCCTCCGACAGCACGCGCTGCGCCTCGTCACGCCGCGTGCCGATCTTGGGGGCGTTGCCGATGACCTGCACCGCCGCGTTGCCGACCCGGTAGCCCGCCTCCTCGACGAGGCGACGTGCCTCGGCCAGGAACTCCACGCCGTGCCGACCGGACCACTGCGGGTCGCTCGTGCCGAACACCGCGCCCAGGTCGCCGAGCCCGGCGGCGGACAGCAGCGCGTCGCACAGGGCGTGCGCGGCCACGTCGCCGTCCGAGTGGCCGGCGCAGCCGTCGACGCCGTCCCAGCGCAGGCCGGCCACCCAGCACTCCCGGCCACGTTCCACCTGGTGGACGTCCGTGCCGATGCCGACCCTCACCGCGCTCCCCCGGTGCCCGCCAGCAGCGCCTCGGCGACCGCCAGGTCGAACTTCGTCGTGATCTTCATCGCGTCCTGGTGGCCGGGGACCGTGACGACCGGCACACCGAGCCGTTCCACCAGGCCCGCGTCGTCCGTCGCGGCCAGGCCCGGGGCCGCCTCGTGAGCGCGCAGCAGCACGGCGGCGTCGAAGCCCTGGGGGGTTTGCACGACGCGCAACGCCGACCGGTCGGGTGTGGCGATGACCACGCCGCCGGCGTCGACCTCCTTCACGGTGTCCGCCACCGGCAGCACCGGGATGACCGCCGGGTGACCCGCGGCGACGGCGTCCACCACGGCCTTGACCACGGTGGGCGGGGTGAAGGCGCGGGCCGCGTCGTGCACCAGCACGATCGACGTGCCCGGGAACTCCCTCAGCGCGTGCTCCAGCGCCAGCCGCACCGAGTCCGACCGCTCGGCGCCACCGGGCACGACGTGCACCGCCCCGTCGGCCGGGGCCAACGGGGCGGTGACGGTGTTCACATTGTCCACATCGGACGCGGGCGCGGCGATCACCACGTGCCGCACGCAGCCGGAGTCCAGCAGGCCGCGCACCGCACGCACGAGCAGCGGAACGCCGTCGACCGGAACGAGCGCCTTGGGCATGCCGTAGCCCAACCGCTCACCCCGGCCCGCCGCGGGCACGAGCGCGACCACACCCATGTTCGCGGTTTCCGAGTGTCGAGTCGATCAGGACGCGGTAGCCAGGACCTCGTCGAGGAGGACCTCAGCCTTGTCCTCGTCGGTGCCCTCGGCCAGCGCCAGTTCGCTAACCAGTATCTGTCGAGCCTTCGCCAGCATCCGCTTCTCACCAGCGGACAGACCGCGATCCTTCTCGCGCCGCCAGAGGTCGCGCACCACTTCGGCCACCTTGTTCACGTCACCGGACGCGAGCTTCTCGAGGTTGGCCTTGTACCGCCGGGACCAGTTGGTCGGCTCCTCCGTGTGGGGAGCACGCAAGACCTCGAAGACCTTGTCAAGACCCTCCTGGCCGACGACGTCACGAACGCCCACGATCTCGGCGTTGTCGGCGGGGACGCGAACCGTGAGGTCGCCCTGGGCAACCTTGAGAACGAGGTACTTCTTCTCCTCGCCCTTGATCACACGGGTCTCGATTGCTTCGATGAGAGCGGCACCGTGGTGCGGGTAGACGACGGTCTCTCCGACCTTGAAAACCATGTGTCCTCTGCCCCTTTCGCTAACCCCATCCTAACACGCCGAGCAATCCCCTCATCGGCGTCCGGAGATCGGTTCGCGCTGGTCAGGGCACGCGCGGGGGGTTGACAAATCACCCGGTCGCATGCAACGCCCGTGGTCGATCTTGCTCCACAGTGGACGAGCGCCGCCCCGGACGCGGGCTTCCCGCGGTCCCGCCGCGCCCGGCCCGCACCCGACTTCGGGCAGGCCCCGGCGTGACTTCGGTCCGGTGTGGGGCACCACGTGCCGACGGCCCCACGTCACCCGGTTAGGCTCCACCACTGGTGGTTGGACCCGCTACTACCGGGTACGACCCGTCTGGTCAGCACACCGGGAAGGATCCGAGCAGCCGTGGGTCGCGCACTCAAGAAGTCCCCAGCGCCGCGCCGCCTGGCCGTCGTGGCCGCCCTGGCGACGGGCCTCGGCATGGCCGCCGCAGGTTGCAGCGCAGGTCAGGTCACGCAGACGGACACCCAGGTGGCCGCCGTCAACGGGGCCAGCGGCCAGGTGGGAGACGTCGCCGTCCGCGACGCGCAGTTCCTGTTCCCGGCCTCGCACGGCGCCTACGAGGCGGGCGAGGACGTCCCGATCACCGTCCTGATCGCCAACAACGGCTCCGGCCCGGACAAGCTGCTGGCCGTGACCAGCGAGGGTTCGGCGCCGGCCCAGATCACCGGCGACGTCGAGCTCGAGGCCGCCTCGTCGGTTCTGGCCGAAGCCGACCACGAGGAGGGCGGCAGCCACGGCACGACGACCGCCAAGCCGTCGGAGTCCGCCTCCGCCTCCGCCTCTGCTTCGCCGTCGCTGACCACCGCCCCGTCCGCCCCGGTCTCGACGACCGGCGCCGCGACGACCACGGGTTCGGCGCCGACGACGACCACCGGCTCGCCGACCGGCACCACCACGCCGGGCGGCGGCACGTCCATCTCGAACCCGCCCACGACGGGCACGAAGCTGCCGTCCTCGGTCGAGCCGACGGAGCCGGGCAAGGTCAAGATCGTGCTGAAGGGCCTGAAGAAGCCCCTGCGGCCGGGCGAGACGATCCGCGTGACGTTCCTGTTCGAGAAGGCCGGGGAGCTGACCCTGGAGCTGCCGATCGGCGCCACCTCGGAGCCGCGCAAGGACGCGCCCTCCGACCACTGAGCACCGACGACCGACCGCGCCCGCCACGGGCGCACCGCACCGCCGAACGCTGTCGCAGGGGTCCCCGGCAAGGGGACCCCTGCTCTTATTGTGCCGGTGACCACCGACAATTCGGGCTGGTCGGACGCTGTGGCGGTGTGAGCACGGTGGCCGTTGCATGCGGTTCGGCACCGGCGGTTGGGGCGGCCGTTGGGCGCGGTTCGTGCGTCTACGGGCTCGGCGGCCGTCGTGCGGTGGCGTGGGTACGGGGCGTGGGTACGGGGGTGGGGCTGGCCACCCGTGGGTGGTGCGGTGGTGATCGGTTCCCGGCGGTGTCGGGGGTGGCCGATAGCCTCCTGGCGTGGCGAAGACGGTGCGGGCGGCCAAGGCGATCTACCGGTGTGCCGAGTGCGGGCACGAGGTGGCGAAGTGGGTCGGGCGCTGCCCGGAGTGCCAGGCCTGGGGCACGGTGGAGGAGCGGGGCGCCTCCGCCGCTCCGCGGTTCCTCGCGGGCACGCCGAGCAGCGAGGCCCGGCCCATCGCGCAGGTCGACATCGAGTCCGCGCGGGCCGTGTCGACGGGTGTGCTGGAGCTGGACCGGGTGCTCGGGGGCGGGCTCGTGCCGGGCGCCGTGGTGCTGCTGGCGGGGGAGCCGGGGGTCGGCAAGTCGACGTTGCTGCTGGAGGTCGCGCACCAGTGGGCGCTGTCGGTGGGGCGCTGCCTCTACGTCACCGGTGAGGAGTCGGCGGGGCAGGTGCGGCTGCGCGCGGACCGGACCGGCAACCTGCACGACGAGATCTTCCTGGCCGCCGAGAGCGACATCTCCGCCGTCCTCGGCCAGGTGGACGTGGTCAAGCCGAGCATGCTGATCGTGGACTCGGTGCAGACCATGTCCTCGCCCGCCGTCGACGGGGCGCCCGGCGGCGTCAGCCAGGTCCGCGCCGTCACGTCCGGCCTCATCGCGGTCGCCAAGGAACGCGGCCTGCCCGTCGTCCTGGTCGGCCACGTCACCAAGGACGGCTCCGTCGCCGGACCGCGCGTGCTGGAGCACCTGGTGGACGTGGTGCTCCAGTTCGAGGGTGACCGGCACTCCACCCTGCGCCTCCTGCGCGGCGTGAAGAACCGGTTCGGCCCGGCCGACGAGGTCGGTTGCTTCGAGCTGCGCGACGACGGCATCGCGGGCGTGCCCGACCCGTCCGGCCTGTTCCTGCACCGCCGCGACCAAGCGGTGTCCGGCACGGCCGTCACGGTCGTCGTGGAGGGCAAGAGGCCCATGCTGGGCGAGGTGCAGGCCCTCGTCACCCCGACGGCCCTCCCGGCGCCCAGGCGGGCCGTCAGCGGCCTGGACTCGGCCCGCCTCGCGATGGTCCTCGCCGTGCTGGAGAAGCGCGGCAGGGTCGGGCTGGGCAACAAGGACGTCTTCACCGCCACCGTGGGCGGCATGCGGCTCGTCGAGCCCGCCGTGGACCTCGCGGTGGCGCTGGCGGTCGCCTCGGCGGCCACGGACCTGCCCCTGCCGCACGACCTCGTCGTCGTCGGCGAGGTCGGGCTGTCCGGCGAGCTGCGGCGCGTCAACGGGGTCGGCCGACGCCTCACCGAGGCCGCCCGGCTCGGCTTCACGAAGGCCCTCGTGCCGCCGGACGCCGGACCGCTGCCCCAGGGCACGCGCGCGCTCGTCGCGAACGACCTGTTCGAGGCCCTGCAACTGCTGAAGCTCACCAAGTAGGCCGACGCGCCGAACCGGCCCGGAACGGCGGAACGGCGCCCGGCCGAGGCCGGACGCCGTCCCACGGGCGCCAACGCCCTACTTGCTCGCCGCCAGCAGCTGGGCGCAGCGGATCAGACCCAGGTGGCTGTACGCCTGGGGGTGGTTGCCGAGGGAGCGCTCCGCGATCGGGTCGTACTCCTCGGGCAGCAGGCCCGTCGGGCCGGCCGCGTCGACCATCTGCGCGAACAGCTCCTCGGCCTCCGTGCGCCGCCCGGTGAGCAGGTAGGCCTCGATCATCCACGCCGCGCACAGGTGGAAGCCGCCCTCGTCGCCCGGCAGGCCGTCGTCACGCCGGTACCGGTACACGGTGGAGCCGGACCGCAGCTCCGCCTCGATCGCGGTCACCGTGGCCTGGAACCGCTCGTCGGTCGGGTCGATCAGGCCCGACAGCCCGACGTGCAGCGACGCGGCGTCGAGGTCGTCGCCGTCGTACGCGGTGGTGAAGGACTGCGCCTCGTCGCTCCAGCCGTGCTTGAGCACGTCGTTCGCGATCGTGTCGCGCAGCACCGGCCAGGACGGGTCCACCTCGCGCCCGTACGTCTCGGCCAACGTCACCGCGCGGTCGAGGGTCACCCAGCACATGACCTTCGAGTACACGTGGTGACGGGGAGCGTGGCGCTCCTCCCAGATACCGTGGTCGGGCTCGTGCCAGCGGCGAGCGACCGCCTCGGCCATCGCCTGCACCATCCGCCAGTCCTGGTCGGTCAGCGAACCGCGCGCGGCGGCCAGCTGCACCACCAGGTCCACGACGGGGCCGAACACGTCCAGCTGCACCTGCTGGTTCGCCAGGTTGCCCACGCGCACCGGCCGCGACCCGGCGTAACCGGGGAGCGTGTCGATGACGGCCTCGGCGCCCAGCATGGTGCCCTGCAGCGTGTACAGCGGGTGCAGGCGCTCCGGGCCGGGCAGGGTCGCCAGGACGCCGTGCACCCACCCGAGGAACGCCTCCGCCTCGCCGAGCGAGCCGACGGACACCAGGGCCTGGGCGGTCAGGGCCGCGTCGCGCAGCCAGCAGTACCGGTAGTCCCAGTTCCGGATGCCGCCCAGCTCCTCGGGCAGCGAGGTGGTGGCGGCGGCCATGATCGCGCCGGTGTCGTGGTGCACCAGGCCCTTCAGCGTCAACGCCGACCGCAGCACCAGGTCCGACTCGACCGGCGGCAGCTTCAGCGTCGCCGCCCAGTCCGACCAGTACGCCCCGGCCCGCGCGCGCCGCTCCGGCTCGCCCAGGGTGGCCTCGGACAGGTCGTCCGTGCCGCACCGCAGCTCCAGCAGGATCGGCGCGCCCTCGCGGGGGCGGACCACGGCGGTCGCCGTCTCCTGGATGCCGTCGGACGTGATCTGCCAGTCGACGCCCGGCGAGCGCAGCACCATCGGGTCCGAGGTGCCGACGACCCGCAGGCCGTCGCGCTCGCGCAGCAGCCGCACCGGCACCTGGCCGAACTCGGGACGCGGCGCGAACGTGATCACCGCGTTGGTCGAGCCGGAGATGCGCCGCACCAGGTCGGTGCGGTGCGAGGCCAGGTCGTGGTCCAGGTAGTCCGTGACCAGCAGCCGCGACCAGCGGGTCTCCACGATCATCGTGCCCGGCACGTACCGCTGGCCCAGGGGCAGCGAGCCGTGTTCCGGCTTGATCGAGAAGTGGCCCGCCGCCGGGCCGCCGAGCAGGTCGGCGAACACCGCCGCGGAGTCCGGCTCGGGGTGGCACAGCCAGTTGAGCCGGGCGTCCGGGGTGAGCAGCGCCACCGAGCGCTCGTTGGCGAGCATGGTGAGCCGCTCGATCGGCACGGCCTGGTCGCCGTGCAGCCACGCCCGGCGCTCCTCCAGCAGGAACGCCAGCACGGTGGCCACGTCCACGGTGTCGTCGACGTAGTACTGGGCCAGGGACTCGCCCTCGCCCACCTTGATGCCGACGTCCGGCCCGGTCAGCCGGGCGAACGCCTTCTCGTCGGTCACGTCGTCGCCGACGAAGACGGCCGCGGTCGCCGACGCCCGGTGCCGCAGGACGTCCAGGGCGTGGCCCTTGTCGGTCTGCACCACGGCGAGCTCGATCACCGCCTTGCCCTCGGTGACCTGCACGCCGTCCCAGGTGGCCGGGTCGGCGCGGACGGCTTCGAGCACCCGCTCGCCCACGGCGGGGTCGGCGCGGCGCACGTGCACCGCGATGCTCGCGGGTTTGACCTCCAGACCGACGCCCTCGTGGCCGTCGACGATCTCTTCAAGTCGGACTTCCAGACGGCGGTGCAGCGCTTTCGCGTCAGCGTCCAGCGCGTGCACGAAACCGACGTCGAACTCGGAACCGTGCGAACCAACCAGGTGCACCTCGGACGGCAGGCGCGACAGGGTCGCCAGGTCGCGCAGCGCGCGCCCGGAGATCACCGCCGTCGTCGTCTCGTGCAGACCGGCCAGGGAGCGCAAGGCGCCCACCGACTCGGGCAGCGGACGGGCGTCCTGCGGGTTGGCCACGATCGGAGCCAATGTCCCGTCGTAGTCGCAGGCGACCAACAGGCGCGGTGTGCGCGCCAGCTGCACGATCGCACGACGAAGTTCGGCGGGGAGGGCCTCGGCGGTCAACGCCCCTCCTCAATGCTCGGTGGGACAGGTCGGTAGGTTTCTGAACTGATTCAGATCGTGGACTGCGTGCCCAAGGCATCAAGAAACGATCGAGCCCATCGGTCGACGTCGTGCGTGAGGACTTGGCGGCGCAGCGCGCGCATCCTACGGCGACCCTCGGCCGGATCGAGCGTGAGGGCGGCCTCCAACGCGTTCTTGACGCCGTCGAGGTCGTGCGGGTTGACGAGGAATGCGCTCGTGAGTTCGGCCGCCGCGCCCGCGAACTCGGACAGCACCAGCGCGCCCCCGAGGTCGTACCGGGTGGCGACGTACTCCTTGCAGACCAGGTTCATCCCGTCACGCACCGGAGTCACCACCATGACGTCCGCGGCCGTCATGAACGCCGTCAGCTCGCGCCGGTTGACCGATTGGTGCAGGTAGTGGACCACGGGGTGGCCCACGGTCGAGAACTCGCCGTTGATCCGGCCGACCGCCTGCTCGATCTCGCCCCGCATCTGCCGGTAGTGCTCGACGCGCTCCCGGCTCGGCGTCGCGAGCTGCACCATGGTGACCTCGCTCGGGTCCACCCGGCCGTCCGCGAGCAGTTCGTGCAACGCGCGCAACCGCACGTCGATGCCCTTGGTGTAGTCGAGGCGGTCGACGCCGAGGAGGATCTTCTTCGGATTTCCGAGGTCCGCTCGAATTTGTTTGGCGTGCTTTTGCACTTCTTTGTCGCGGGCGAGCGCGTCGAGTCCCGCGGAGTCGATCGAAATCGGGAACGCGCCGACGCGGACCGTTCGATCACCGACCTGCACCACACCCGGCCGGGTGCGCACGCCGACCGCGCCCCGGCTCGGTTCCAGGCCGACCAACCGCCGGGCCAGCCACAGGAAGTTCTGCGCGCCGCCGGGGCGGTGGAAGCCGACCAGGTCGGCGCCCAGCAGGCCGCGGATGATCTCCGTGCGCCACGGCAGCTGCATGAACAGCTCCACCGGGGGGAACGGGATGTGCAGGAAGAAGCCGATCCGCAGGTCCGGGCGCAGCTCGCGCAGCATCGCCGGCACCAGCTGCAGCTGGTAGTCCTGCACCCACACGGTGGCGCCCTGCGCGGCCACCTTCGCCGTCACGTCCGCGAACCGCTGGTTGACCCGCACGTAGGCGTTCCACCAGGTCCGGTGGAACGCGGGCGGCGCGACGACGTCGTGGTACAGCGGCCACAGCGTGCCGTTGGAGAAGCCCTCGTAGTAGTCGGCCACCTCGGTGGCGCTCAACGTCACCGGGTGCAGTTGGAGCCCGTCCTCCTGGAACGCGTCCACCTCGGCGTCCGCGATGCCGGGCCACCCGACCCACGCGCCGCTGTGCGTGCGCAGGAACGGTTCCAGGGCGGTGACCAGGCCGCCGGGGCTGTGCTTCCAGCGTTGGGTGCCGTCGGGCAGGCGCTCGAGGTCAACCGGGAGGCGGTTGGCCACGACCAGGAAGTCCGCGCCGTTCTCGCCAATGCTGCTCACCGGGTAGCGCCTCCTAAGAGATTCGTCTCGCCCACGTCGAGGTTAGTGGGAACGTGCAGGCTGGATGCCCTGTCGTCACACCCGTCACACAGTGTTGACTTGACGAAAGTTCGTCAGGTGGGCGACCTCACGTGGAAAGTGTCTGGCCGGGGCCCCGCCGACGCGACCGGGCGGCCAGGCGGCCCAGGCCGGTGCGCACCGGGCGCCCCAGATGTTCACCCAGGACGACGCCGCCGGCGAGGGCCAGCGCCGTGCCGGCGGCCAGCACCAGGGTCGACAGCCCGGCCGCGTCGCCCTCGGCCGTGAGCTGGTAGAGGCCCCGGTAGGTGGTCCAGCCGGGCAGCAGCGGCACCATGCCGGCGATGGCGACGAGCAGCGGCGGCATCCTCAGCCGGCGGGACACGACCTTGCCGCCGAAGCCCACCAGGGTCGCCGCGACGGCGGCCGACGTGATCGCGTTCGTCCCGGTCGCCGCGAGCAGCCCGTAACCCGCCGTGCCGACCGCGCCCGCGGCGGCGGCCATCGGCAGCGCGCGCACCGGCGCGTAGCTGGCCAGGGCGAAGAACGCCGACGTCGCCGCGCCCGCCGCGAACTGCATCGGCACGTCGGAGATCAGCGGCGGCAGGGGGTCGGCGATGCTCGTGCGCACGCCGAGTTGCACGCCGGCGCGCAACGTCAGCGCGATGCCCGCGATGAGGCCCGCGGTGAGCAGGGCCACCTCCATCGCGCGGCCGGCCGCCGTGACGTTGTAGCCCGTGATGGCGTCCTGCACCGTGCCGACGAGCGACAGGCCGGACAGCAGCACCACGATCCCGGTCGCGATGAGCAACGACGGCCGCACGCTCGGCAGCAGGTCCGTCGCGAACATGGCCAGGGCCACGGCGGTGGCCAGCGCGCCGCCGACCACCTGCTGGAAGAAGAACGGCAGCTCGCGGCGGTTCAGCAGCCGGCCGACGCGGTCGATCAACGCGGTCACGACGGCCGCGGTGGCCGCCAGGAGCGGGCCGCCGCCGACCAGGAACGCCACCGCGGCCGCCATGCCCGCCCACGCGAGCGTCGCCACCCAGCGCGGGTACGGGTGGCCGGCGCGGGTGACGCGGTCGATCTCGGCGGACGCGTCGGCGGCGGAGATCCCGGCCGACGTGATCCGCCGGATCAGGTCCTCCACGGCCGCCAGCCGGGTGTAGTCGACGCTGCGGCCCTGGACGATCCGCATGATCGTGACCGGCGCGTGGTCCGTGCCGCGGTGGCACGAGATCGTGATCGACGTGTAGATGACGTCGACCTCGGTGTGCGGCAGCCCGTACGCGCGCGCCACCGCGAGGATCGTGGCGGTGACGTCCGCCACGCCCGCGCCGCCCGCCATCTGCGCCTCGCCCACGCGCAGCGCGAGGTCGAGGACGAGGTTCACCGTCGCGTCGTCCGGGAGGGACGGTCCCTCGACGGGTCGGGTCGTCTGGTCGGTGCTCCGGTACCGCCGGCGCCACAGCCGCACCCGGCGCCACCTCCTTCGGTCGCATGGCCGCCACGCCCGACCGTGTCACATTCGGGGCTGTGTCATGCGCCACCCCCGGTAGGGGTACCCGCCACGGGTGAGTTGATCACAGGGCGTTCAGTACTGTTGACGGCGCTGGCCAGCGGTTTTCCGGGTCGCCGGGGCCACCCGGACGGTATCGCGACCTCCGGATGGACCAACGCGGGTCAACGGTGAGCAGACCGTTCGCCGCAGGTAGCACCCCCTGCGGGCGCTTACGATGTTCCCGGCCTCCTGGCCGTGCCGGTGTAGCTCAATTGGCAGAGCACTCGCCTTGTAAGCGAAAGGTTGCGGGTTCAAGTCCCGCCACCGGCTCAAAGTGTTGATCATGATACGGCCCCGCCCCGCGGAACCGACCGGAAGCCCCGCCAACGCGGTGGCGGTCGCGGCCCGTCACGACCACGGGCCGCGACCGGACCCCGCTACCCGCGGTCCACGATCACCTCGTAGCCCACGCCGCCCAGGTCCTCGTCACCCGCGAACTGCACCACGTGCGTCAGGTACCCGCCCGCCGGCGCCTGCCCGTCGGGCGTGAACGTCAACTCCGTCGTGAACCGCTCGCCCGGCTCGACGGCCACCCCGCGCAGCACGGCCCGCCGCGGGTCCACCTGCACCAGCGTCCCGCCGACCGCCTTCACGCCCTCGCCGGCGCCGCCGCCCGCGCGCCACCGCTCGAACAGTCGCGGCCCGAGGTCGATCACGATCGTCCCGGGCAGCGGCTTCACGCCGGTCACCACGAGGTCGGTCCTGACCTGCCCGCCGGTCGCGTTGCCGACGGTGAACCACGACTTCACCGGCTCGGCCGGCTTCGCCCGCACCGTCTGCAGGTTGCGCCACGCGATGTTGTTGTTGTTCTTGGTGTTCAACGCGGTGTTCGGGCCCTCGGCGAACGTCATCGGGTCGGTCGCCGACACCCAGCGCGCCAGCAGGCAGAAGTGGCCCGGCCCCGGGACGTTCGCCCACGGGATCTTCACCACGGTCACCCCGGCGGGCACGCTCACGGCCTGCTGGCCGACGAACACCCAGTCGCCGTTGGTGGCGTTGTCCCACGTCGTCGAGCCGCCGGCGGGCGTCCGGTAGACCTTCAACGTCCCCAGACCCGTCCCGCTGCCGTACGGGCCGGGGTTGTGCAGCCGCACGTGGACGTAGTTCGTCGCGCCCACCACCGGCTGGATGCCCGCGCAGTCCGCGAGGCCGGGGCAGACCTTGATGTCGGGGCTCTGCCACACCGAGCCGTTCGGGTTCGGCTCGGCGCCGGTGTCCGTGGGCTGGTCGTGGAGGAAGACGTCGGTCTGCCGGCAGTCCGCGAGGAACTGCTGGATGGCCGTCGCGGTGCCCGTGCCGTTCGCCGACGCCTGCACGAACGCGCCGCCCGTCGTCGTGGCGTAGTTCTGCATGATCGGCGTGATCGTGCCGCTGAACGCGGCGGACGTCGGCACGTACACCGACGAGACCTTGATCCCGCGCGCCACGGCGTCGTTCGCGCGGGCGGACGCGTTCGCCACGTCCGCGGCGGCGTGGACGTCGTCGAAGCCGCCCGGCCTGGCGTCGGTCACCAGGACCACGAACTTCATCGCGTTCGAGCGCCACACGCCGTCGAAGTCGACGTTCTGCGGCCTGCCCGCGGCCGCCAGGTTGTTGATCACCGTGTTGAGGGCCTCGTCGGACGCCTCCGGCTCACCGCTGCCCGCACCGGCCGCCAGCGTGTTCGTGACGTGGTTCGTCACCGCCGCCGCGTTGCCCGGCGCGAGGTCGCTGTGGACGGACACGTTGTCCTTGAACGTCACCAGCCCCAGTTGGTAGTCGCCGCCCGACGCGGTGACGACGTCGTTGACGATGCTGTTGATGCCGGCCTTGAGGTTCGTGATCGCGCCGCCCATGCTGCCCGTGTCGTCCAGCACGAACGTGACGTCGAGCGGTCCGCACCGACTGGCCGCCGCCGGAGCGGGAGCCGCGGTGGCGGCCGGGGCGAACTGCACCGCCGAGGCGGTCAGGGCCGCGACGGCCAGCAGGACGCCGCGTCTGGATGAGTGCTGCATCAGTGGATCTCTTTCCACTAGTGCTGCCGGACCCACGCGGTCCGGGCGTCCGCACAGCGGTGTGCGGGCACACCAGGCGGATTCCGGGGACCGCGCCCGAGTACGGTCCGAGAAGACCAACTTCGCGCCCGTCCCGGTACGGCGAACGGCGCACCGCCGTGCCAAGGTGGGCGGGTGGCCTACCAACCCGACGCATCGCGGTACGACCGGATGACCTACCGGCGCTGCGGGCGCAGCGGACTGAAGCTGCCCGCCGTGTCGCTGGGCCTGTGGCACAACTTCGGCGACGACCGGCCGTACGAGGCCGGGCGCGCCATCGTCCGCCGGGCGTTCGACCTCGGCGTCACGCACTTCGACCTGGCCAACAACTACGGCCCGCCGTACGGCTCGGCGGAGGTCAACTTCGGGCGCGTGCTCGCCGCCGACCTGCGCCCGCACCGCGACGAGCTGGTGGTGTCGACCAAGGCGGGCTACGACATGTGGCCCGGCCCGTACGGCGAGTGGGGCTCCCGCAAGTACCTGACCGCGTCGCTGGACCAGTCGCTGTCCCGGCTCGGCCTCGACTACGTGGACATCTTCTACTCGCACCGGTTCGACCCGGACACGCCGCTGGAGGAGACGGTCGGCGCCCTGGTCAGCGCCGTCCAGCAGGGCAAGGCGCTGTACGTCGGCATCTCGTCGTACTCGGCGACCAAGACGCGCGAGGCGGCCGAGCTGCTGCGCACGGCGGGCGTGCCGCTGCTCATCCACCAGCCGTCGTACTCCATGCTCAACCGGTGGATCGAGACCGACCTGCTCGACGCCCTCGGTGAGCTGGGCGTCGGCTGCATCGCGTTCTCGCCGCTGGCGCAGGGCATGCTGACCGACAAGTACCTGCACGGCGTGCCGGAGGGCTCGCGGGCCACGCAGGGCAAGTCCCTGTCGCCGGACCTGCTGAGCGAGGCGAACCTGGCGCACGTGCGGGCGCTGAACGAGATCGCGGCGTCCCGGGGCCAGTCGTTGGCGCAGCTGGCGCTCACCTGGGCCCTGCGCGACGACCGCGTCACGTCCGTGCTCGTCGGGGCGAGCAGCGTGGGGCAGCTGGAGGACAACATCGCCGCCCTCGACGGCCCGCCGCTGACCGACGACGAGGTGGAGCGGATCGACGAGCACGCCGTCGAGTCGGGCATCGACCTGTGGGCGGAGTCGTCCAACGCGGGTTAGCGGTCGTGGCGGTGGCGCGGCAGGTTCACGGTGAAGACCGTCGAACCCGGCCTGCTCGCCAGCTCCACCGTGCCGCCGTGCGCGGCGACGAGGGAGTGCGCCACCGCCAACCCCAGGCCGCTCCCGCCGCGGCCTCTGGTGCGTGAGTCGTCCACGCGGTAGAAGCGGTCGAAGATGCGGGCCTGGTCGGGTGGCGGGATGCCGGGGCCGGTGTCGGCGACCGCCAGCACGACCGCGTCGGCGGACTCCGCCACGGACAGCGCCACGGCGGTGCCCGCGGGCGTGTGCACGGCGGCGTTGGTGAGCAGGTTGTCCACGACCTGGCGCAGGCGGAGCGGGTCGAACGCCAGGCGCACCGGGCGGTCCGGCACGGTCAGCGCCAGCGGGTGGGTGGGGCGGGCCGCGCGGAACGCGTCCGCTGCCTCCCGAGCCAGCGCGGCGACGTCGCCGTCGGTGAGGCGGAGCGGGGTCTCCAGCTCCGCCGAGTCGAGCCGGGCGAGCAGCAGCAGGTCGTCCAGCAGCACGCTCATCCGCGACGCCTCCGAGCGCAGCTTCTCCAGGTGCGCCTCCCGCTCCTCCGGCGCGTTGGCGGCCGCGTAGCGGAACAGGTCCGCGTAGCCCCGGATCGACGTCAACGGCGTGCGCAGCTCGTGCGACGCGTCCGCGATGAACCGGCGCAACCGCTGCTCGGCGGCCGTGCGGGCGGCCAGCGACGAGTCGATGTGCTCCAACATCGTGTTGAACGCGCTGCGCAGCTCCTCGACCTCCACGCCGCCGTCGCCGCCTTCCGCGCGCACCGGCAGCCGCGCCGAGTCGGTCAGGTCGTGGGACGTGATGTCGTGCGCGGTCCGGGCCATGTCGCTCAACGGTCGCAGCCCGCGCCGCAGCACGGCCCGCCCGATCACCACGAACGCGACCAGCGCCAGCAGGAACGTGGCGACCTCCACGACGACGAGCCGCCGCACGGTCCACGTGATGTCGTCCATCGGCGCCGCGCTCACCAGCACCACGCCGTCGGACACGGGGCAGCCGCGCAGCCGGTACGTGCCGTCGCCCCTGAGGTGGTCGGTCCGGTACACGGTCCGCGCCCCGGTGACCTCCAGCGCGACCTCGGCCATGTCCTCGGCGTCGGCGGGCAGGTCGTCGCGGTTCACCGGCCGGGCCACCCCGTCGCGCACCTCGTAGACGACGGAGTACCAGCCGTAGGCGGCGCCCTTGAGCGTGCCGTTCTTGGCGTAGTCCTTCTTCAGCGACGTCTGGGTGAGCTCCATCTGCGCGTCGAGCCGCTGCGACAGGTACCCGTGCATGCTCGTCGCCATCACCGTGCCGACGACCGCGAACACGGCCAGCGCGAGCGCGCCGAGGCCCAGCGCCAGACGGGTGCCGAGGCGGAGCCGGCGCTTCACCCCGCCGCCCGCCGCAGCGCGTAACCCACGCCGCGGACGGTGTGGATCAGCGGCTCGCCGCCGTCGTCCAGCTTGCGCCGCAGGTGCGACACGACCAGCTCGACCACGTTGGACCGGCCGCCGAAGTCGTACTCCCAGACGTGGTCGAGGATCTGGGCCTTCGTCAGCACGGCGGGCGAGCGGCGCATCAGGTAGCGCAGCAGCTCGTACTCGGTGGGCGTGAGCGTGACGAGCCGGCCGCCGCGCCGCACCTCGCGGGTGTCCTCGTCCAGCGCGAGGTCCGCCACCTTCAGCACGGACCGCTTCCACGCCGGGCCGGTGGACCGCCGCAGCACGGCCCGCAGCCGCGCCATCAGCTCCTCCACCGAGAACGGCTTGACCAGGTAGTCGTCACCGCCGCGGGTGAGGCCGGCGACCCGGTCGGCGGTGCCGTCGCGGGCGGTCAGGAACACCACCGGCACCATCGCGCCCGCCGACCGCAGCCGGTCGAGCACGGTGAAGCCGTCGAGGTCGGGCAGCATCAGGTCGAGCACGACGATGTCGGGGTGGAAGTCCGCGGCGGCGCGCAGCGCGGCCTCGCCGCTGCCCGCCGTCACCGCCTGCCAGCCCTCGTACCGGGCGACCGTCGCCACGAGGTCCGCGATGTGCGGCTCGTCGTCCACCACGAGCAGCCGGACCGCTGTGCCCTTGTCCACGCGCTCATGGTGCGGCACCGCCACCCGGCGGGCGAGGCCGTCCGGGGCCGGCGGCCGGATCAACAGGGAGTCGACAGGTCGGCGACAGGCAGCCGGGCCGTCCGCCGCGCCCGCGGGCTGGTGAACGCCGGTGGCGGCCCGTGCCACTCGCCCAGCGCGACGAGCGTGCGGTAACGCATGGCGCGCACCACTTCTCGGAACCGGGGGCCGGGCTCGTCGCGCAGCAGCGGGAGGGCCTCGTGCAGCCGTCCCAGGTTCGCCAGCACCGCGCCGCGGTGCGCCTCCAGCTCGGCCGCGTCGATCCACCACGCCCACGGCGGCGCCGAGGGGTCGTCGTCCAACGCCGCCCGCGACCGGTCGAGGGCGCGCAACGCGGGCGTCGCCAACCCCATCCGGGAGTACGCGCGCGCCCGCCGCAGCGCGAACATCGCCCGCACCCTCGGCGAGCCGGTGGTCGCCTCGCCCGCGTCCGCCAGGCGCAGCGCCTCGGCGAACCGCCCGACGTGGGCGCGTTGCATCGACATGGTCAACAGGGTCAACGCCGCCAGCTCGCGGTTCCCCGCCGCACGGGCCAGCGCCAGCGCAGCCGCGTTGTGCCGGTGCGCCTCCGCCTGCCGCTCCTCCTCGAAGAGAATCCAGCCCGTCACCTCGAACAGCTCCGCCAGCGCGTCCGCGGTGTCGGGCCGCACGGCCGGCGCGTGCCGGACCGCCAAGAGCGCGAGGTGACCAACGTCACTCCCGCTCTCGTCCAGGGCGATCAACAACCGCGTGACCGCCCGGATGCCCGCGGGCACTAGCCGAACCGGGACAGGCGCAGACCGGACACCCGCGCGCCGTCCCGGTGGGAGAGCACGGCGGCGGGCAGCCGGTGGGCCGTGCCCGCGAGCCACTCGACCCACGACTCGCCCCTGCGCGGCGACTCCTGGCCCGCCAACGCGTCCGCGAAGATCGCCGCCGCCATCGCCTCCGGCGGCTCCGCCTTGTTCTTCACGTGCCAGTAGATCGCGGGCGCCCGCACGTCCGGCTCGGCCGCGAGGCGGCGCAGCGTCAGGCCGACCTCGTCGAGCAGGTCCAGCGCCGCCCGCACGATCGCTTCCCGTCCCGGCGCCACGCGGCTGATCGTGCCCGACCACTTCACGTTGTTAAGGAGGTGGGCCGCCTGTGACGGGGCGCACGCGCCCTGCTACGGTCTTCGCACGGGTTTCCCGCTCCACGGAAGGTCGGCCGGGTTCCGCGCTCGGGGCGTGTCCCACCGCCGATCACGTGGAGAGCCGGCCTCGGTCGCACGCATTCGGGAACGTGCGTGCCGAGGCCGGCTTTCACCCGTCACGAGTACCGGGCGAAGTCGAACTCCTGCCCCGTCACCGAACGCCCCAGGTCGGAACCCAGTTCGGTGAGCAGGTCGACCAGTTCCAGCCCTGCCAGCCAATCCCGCGGCAACGCCGCCGTGCCGTGCAGCGCGCCCAGGATGTTCCCCGTCAACGCCGCCGTCGCGTCGCTGCCGCCCGAGTGGTTGGCCGCCGCGCGCAGCGCGTCCACGAACTGCGACCGCTTCGGGTACACCAGCACCGTGTGCACGGCGATCGCCAGCGCCTCCGGCCCTGTCCACCCGCTGCCCAGCCGGTCCACCCGCACCGAGTCGAAGCCCTGCGCCCGGTGCTCGTCGGCGAACACCACGGCCCGGTTCAGCGTGTTCGCCGTGTACGGGTCGTCCCGCAGCACCCGTCCGATGACCTGGTCCACGGCCTCCCGCATCGGCCGCCCGCGCACCGCCAGCAGGTGGATGAGCAGCGAGAACGCCCCGCCGGACACCCAGCCGCCCGTGCCGCCGTGGGTGAGCGCGGCGAACCGGCACCCCAGGTCGTAGGCGATCTCCGCGCTCGGCGCGAACCCGGCCGGCGCGGTCCGCGTGACGCCGTTGCAGCCGGACGACTCGTTCTGCGGCTCCTCCGGCGTCGGCGGCGTGTCGGCGGCCAGCGCGCGCAGGCACGTCAGGCCGGGCGACCGGCTGGAGTACAGCCGCTCGTCGCCGACCAGGCCCGTCGCGCCCGGCTCCGGCGCGGCCACCTGCTGCGTGACCAACCAGCGCCGGTAGCTCTGCCACACGACCTCGATCGGGTCCCACTCGCCGGTCGTCCGCCCGCGCACCCACGCCCGCAGGTACCCGTCCGCGGTGAACAGGGTGAGCTGCGTGTCGTCCGTGACCAGCGCCGGGCGCGGCGGGGCGAGCACGCCCTCCGGGCCGTGGTCCCGCTGGATGTCGGCCCAGCCCAGGTACTGGACGGGCGCGCCAAGCGCGTCGCCGAGCGCGCCGCCCAACAGGCAGGCGGCGCCACGGTCGACCACGTTCATCGGCTCGCGCGGCAATTGCCCTCCTGCACTCGCCCAGAACTCGGCCGGGACTCTCCGGGGTCAAAACCCTAGCCGTCGGCCGACCGCCCGGTGTTGGGAGCACGAGTAGTTGACCAAGCAACATCTACCCACAGGTATCTAACGACCCACCCGGCGCACCTGATCCAGTGACCGAGCCGTACGGCCGACGGCGCAAGCGCACGAGGCGGGGGAGGGGCATGGCTGACCGGAGCAAGAGCGGGCTGGAGTTCGGCGTCCTCGGACCGTTGCAGGTGCTCGCGGACGGCCGCCAGCTCGTCATCGGCCGCAAGGGGATGCGCGGACTGCTCGCGATGCTGGTGCTGGAGGCCAACCGGGTCGTCCCGATCGACGAGATCGTGGACAGCCTGTGGGCCGACGACCCGCCCGCGACGGCCAGGACCATCGTGCACGGCTACGTGTCGCGGCTGCGCCGGATGCTGGAGCAGGCCGACCCGGCCGGCTCGGCGCGGATACTCACCACACCGCCCGGCTACCAGCTGTCCGTCGACCCGTGGCGGCTCGACTTCCACCGGGCGCGGCAGCTCGTGGCCGGCGCCCGCGGCAAGCCCGCGCCGATCCGGGCGCAACTCCTGCGCGAGTCGCTCGGCCTCTGGCGCGGCCAAGTGCTGACCGACGTGCCCGGCGACCCCATCACCACCGACCTCGAAGAGCTCCGGCTCGCCGCGGTCGAGGAGCGCATCGAGGCCGAGCTGGAACTGGGCCGCCACCTGGAACTCGTGGGCGAGCTGCGACAGCTCGTCAACGAGCACCCGTTCCGGGAACGGCTCGTCGGCCACATGATGCGCGCCCTCTACCGGTCCGGTCAGCGCGCCGACGCCCTCGACGCCTACCAGCGCTTCCACCGCCGCGTCGTGGACGAACTGGGCATCGACCCCGGACCCGGCCTGCGCGTGCTGCACGAGCAGGTGTTGCGGGACGACCCGGCGCTCAGCTCGCCCGGCCACGCCGAAGTGGTCTCCGTGCCGCCGCGGCCCGGCGTGGTCGTGCCCGCCCAGCTCCCCGCCGCCGCCAGCGGGTTCATCGGCCGCGACGAGGAACTGGCGTGGCTGGACCGGCTGTGCGACGCCCGCGACCTCACCGCCACCACGATCGCCGTCGTCAACGGCGCGCCGGGGATCGGCAAGAGCGAACTCGCCGTCACCTGGGGGCACCGCCGCGCCGAGCAGTTCCCCGACGGCCTCCTGTTCGCCTCCTTCAACGGCTTCGCGCCCGACCGCGACCCCGTCGAGCCCGCCGAGGTGCTGGCCCGGTTCCTGCACGCGCTCGGCGTGCCCGCGGACGGCGTGCCGCGCGACCTCGACGACCGCGTCGGCCTCTACCGGTCGATCGTCGCCAAGCGCCGCGTCCTCGTCGTGCTGGACGACGCCTGGGACCCCGAGCACGTCCGGCTCCTCCTCCCGCCCGGCGCGGGCTCCGTCGTGCTCGTCACCTCGCGGCGCAGGCTCGAAGCGCTCGTCGTCAGCAACGGCGCCCGGATGCTCACCCTCGACACGCTGTCCGAAGAGGAATCCGTCCGCCTGGTGGACGAGGTCGTCGGCAAACCGCTCTCCGAGCAGGAACCCGCCGCCGTGCGCAAGCTCGCCGAACTCTGCGGCAACCTCCCGCTCGCCCTGCGCATCGCCGCGGCCAAGCTCGTGTTCAGTCCGGAGTGGACAGTGGCGGACCTGGTCGGTCGGCTCTCCGACGACGACTCGCGGCTGCGCACCCTCGACCTCGCCGACACCGGCGTCGGCCGCGCGCTCGCCGTCTCCTACCGCAACCTGCCGCCCGAACTGGCCGACACGTTCCGCGCCGCGGGCCTCGTCCCCGGCCGCTGGGTGAGCCCGCACGCCATCGCCGCCGTCTGCGACATCGACCTCACCACCGCCGCCGCGCGGCTCGCCGACCTCGCCGACGCGCACCTGCTCGTGGAGCAGTGGCGCGGCGGCTTCGTCCTCCACGACCTCGTCCGCCTCTACGCGCGGGAACTGCTGGACGACCAGGACCGCGACGGCGCGCTGTGCCGCCTGATGGACCACTACCTCGCCGCCTGCGACCACGCCCGCCGGCTCATCCGCCCCGTCCACGACGGCCTCTCCTTCACCGGCGACAAGACCACGCCCAAACCCGCCACGTCCGCGCAGGCGCTGTCCTGGTTCGACAAGGAGTGGCCCAACCTCACCGCGCTCGTCCACGCGGGAGCGGACGCCGGCCTCCACCGCCAGGTCTGGCAACTCGTCCGGCTGGTCCACACCTACTGCGTGACCCGACTCGTCAGCCGGGAGTGGCGCGGCATAGCCGAATTCGGCCTCACCGCCGCCCGCGCCACCCACGACCGGCGCGGCGAGGTCCTGATCCTCCACGCCATGCACGACATCAACAACCGGGCCGGCGCGCTGCGCGGCACCCTCGAACACGCCCAGCTCGCCCACCGCATCGCCGCCGAACTCGGCGAACCCCGCTACCTCGTCATGACCCTCGACCAACTCGCCCTCGCGCTCGTCGCCGAAGGGCGCGTCGAAGAAGCCCTGAACCACCAGCGCGAAGCCGTCGAACTCGCCCGACGCGACGGCGACGCACTCGGCGAAGCCACCGTCCTCAACAACCTCGCCCAGGTCGAACAACGGCTCGGCCACCGCGAAACGGCCGCACAACACCAGTTCCTGGCGATGGAGATATACCACCGCAACGGCGACGAACGCGCCTACGCCGTCGCCGTGAACAACCTCGCCGAACTCTACGCCGAACTCGGACTGCTCCCCGAAGCCGAAGAACACGCCCGCCAAGGCGTCGAACTCGCCCGAGGCGGCTCCATGCAGTTCGAAGAGGCCTTCGGCAGGCAAGTCCTCGGCTCCGTCCTCGCCAGACGCGGAGAACGCGTTGCCGCACAAGCGGAGCTGGCGGAATCGCTACGGCTGTTCGAACGCCTCGGCTCCCCGCGGGCCATGTTGGTCCGAACGGCCCTTGAAGCCTTGACCTCAGAGGTTTAGCCGGTGTTTAGCACTCCCGCGCCAAGACGTGGGAACTTGGAACCGCGCCGAACACGCCACTGGCGTACGGCGCTGGGTGGCTTCTTGGTAGGGGGAAACCAGGGGGGAAAGCCACCCAACCGGCTGGCCGGCGTTCGGGGGAGAGCGCCGGCCAGCTGTGTTTGATTGCGCCGCCTTCGGCGTCGCGGCTCGGTCGCCATTGAGTCGGTCGTTCGCGCCT
>NZ_JBHTLK010000068.1:0-29736 GCF_042678885.1 Saccharothrix hoggarensis | reverse complement strand
GCGCCGATGGTACTGCACTCGTGAGGGTGTGGGAGAGTAGGACGCCGCCGAACATTCTTCCCTGAAAGGGCTTGTGGTGGGGGCACATTGATTTGTGCTCCAAACCGCAAGCCCTTTCGGCGTGTCCACAGTAGGAGGAGCTAGTGCCCAGGTTCGGGGATCGACCCGGCGACCGTCAGCGTGGCCAGGGAGACCGACCGCGCCGATCCGACGACGGTGGCCGTACCCAGGGAAGCCGCAAGCCGACTACCGGTGGCCGTGACGCCCGCGCGGGCGAGCGGACCGGCGGCTATCCGCGCCGGGACGACCGGCCGAGTTACGACAAGCCTCGCGGCACTGACCGGCGTGATGACAACCGGGGCGAGCGTCCCCGCTATGACAAGCCCCGTGACGACCGTGCCGGTGCTCCGCGTCGGGACGACAACCGGACCGGTGGTTTCCGCCGCGACTCCGGCGACCGGCCGCGTTTCGAGCGCGGCAGCGACGACCGCGGTGGGTACCAGCGTCGCGACGACCGCACCGGTGACCGGGGCGGGTTCCGGCGCGATGACCGGCCCAGCGGCGACCGTGGCGGCTACCAGAAGCGTGACGACCGCGGCGCCGACCGCGGTGAGCGCCGTGACTTCCGGTCGCGCGACGACCGGCCCGGCAGCGACCGCGCCGCCAGTGGTCGGCCGACCGGCGACCGGGGTAGTTACCAGAGGCGTGACGACCGGCCTGGTGCCGGGCGTCCGAGCAGTGACCGCGGTGGCTACCCGCGTCGTGACGACCGCGGCGGCGACCGCCCCAGCTACCCCCGCCGTGACGACCGGAGCGGCAGCGATCGTCCGAGCTACCCGCGTCGGGATGACCGGAGTGGCAGCGATCGGCCCAGCTACCCGCGTCGCGACGACCGCGGCGGCAGTGACCGGCCGAGTGGTGACCGTGGTGGTTACCCGAGGCGCGATGACCGCGGTGGCGACCGCGGTGGGTTCAGGTCGGACAGTCGTGGTGGCGACCGTCCGACCTACCCGCGTCGTGACGACCGGACCGGTGACCGCGGCGGGTTCCGCCGCGACGACCGGCCCAGCGGCGACCGTGGCGGCTACCAGAAGCGTGACGACCGCGCCGGTGGTGACCGGCCGAGCGGTGACCGCGGTGGTTACCAGAGGCGTGACGACCGTGGTGGCGACCGTCCGAGCTACCCGCGTCGGGATGACCGGAGTGGCAGCGATCGGCCGAGTGGTGACCGCGGTGGTTACCCGCGTCGCGATGACCGTGGCGGGGATCGTCCGAGCTACCCGCGTCGTGACGACCGGAGTGGCAGCGACCGGCCGAGCGGCGACCGTGGCGGTTATCCGCGCCGGGACGACCGTGGTGGCGACCGCGGCGGGTTCCGCAGGGACGACCGCGGCGGGGACCGGCCGAGCTACCCGCGTCGCGACGACCGGGCCGGCAGCGACCGGCCCAGCGGTGACCGGAACCGGCACGACAAGCCGCGTCACGGCAAGTCGGTGCACGACAAGCCCCGTTACGACAAGCCCCGCCACGAGAAGCCGGGGCAGGACAAGCCGGGTGACGACCGTCGGGACGCTCGCAGCCGCGACCGCGCCGCGCGGTTCCAGGAGCGGGCTTCGCAGGGTGACGAGTCGCAGGTCGTCGAGGACACCGCGGTCGGTGTCGCGGCGACCCCGGTGGACGCCGTCGAGGCTGTCGACGCCGTTGAGGTCGACGACGTTCAGGTTGACGCGGTCGAGGTCGACTCGGTTGACGTGACCGCGGTGCCGGACCAGTCGGACCAGGACGTGGACGACGTCGAGGCGGCGGTCGAGGGTGACGAGCCCGAGGCTGTCGGCGAGGTAGCGGACGCGGACGCGGTCGCCGGTGACGTCGAGGACGTCGAGGTTGCCCCGGAGGCCGTGCGGGAGACCGCCGCGGAGGCTGTGCCGGCGGTCGACGGTGAAGAGCGCGTGTTCACCCGGGCCCGCACGCCCGAGCTGCCCGAGGACGCCGACATCTCCGTCCTCGACCCCGAGGTGAAGCAGGAGCTGCGCGGCCTGCCCAAGGGCCTGGCCGAGATCGTCGGCCGGCACCTGGCGGCGGCGGGCATGCTCATCGACAGCGAGCCGGAGCTGGCGCTGGAGCACGCCCGGTACGCGCGGTCGAAGGCGGCGCGGGTCGCGGTGGTGCGTGAAGCCGCAGGGCTGGCCGCCTACCACGCCGGCGAGTGGGCCGAGGCGCTGTCCGAGCTGCGCGCCGCGCGCCGCATGTCGAACAGCACCGGGCACGTCGCGGTGATGGCCGACTGCGAGCGGGCGCTGGGGCGTCCGGAGCGGGCGATCGAGCTGGCCCGCGAGGCGCAGGTGGCGCTGCTGTCCGCGGACGAGGCGGTGGAGCTGCGGATCGTCGCGGCCGGCGCCCGTCGGGACATGGGGCAGCTGGACGCGGCCGTGGTGGCGCTGCAGGGCGACGACCTCGACCCGAAGCGGCGCGACCCGTGGAGCGCGCGCTTGTTCTACGCGTACGCCGACAACCTCGAAGCCGCGGGCCGCACGGACGAGGCCATCAAGTGGTTCCTCAACGCCGCGCAGGCCGACGACGACAACGAGACCGACGCGGCCGAGCGGGCGTTCGACCTGAGCCCGCAGGAGTGACCGCCGCGACGGCGTGAAGCACGACGGAGCAAGACCTCTGTGACATGAGCGATGCCACAGTCCGAAGGCTCGACGCCACCCGGCGTCGAGCCTTCAGACTGTCACCAGGACACCCGAACGGAGACGCCTGTGCTGCTGGCCCGCTACGACGCCCTGCTGCTGGACCTCGACGGCACGGTCTACCGGGGGCGTGAGGTCGTGCCCGGTGCGGTGGAGGCCGTCGCCGCCGCCCGTGAGCACGGCACCGGCATCCGGTTCGTCACGAACAACGCGTCGCGGTCGCCGGAGGCCGTCGCCGAGCACCTGAACGAGCTCGGCTTCCACGCCGCGCTGGACGAGGTGAGCACGAGCGCCCAGGCGGGCGCGGCGATGCTGCTCGACCTGGTGCCGTCCGGGAGCGACGTGCTGGTGCTGGGCACGGACGCGTTGGCGGAGCAGGTGCGGCTGCGCGGGTTCCGGCCCACCGACCGGGGCGACGGGGCGCGGGCCGTGGTGCAGGGCCTGTCGCAGGACCTGGGGTGGCGCGAGCTGGCAGAGGCGTGCGTGGCGATCCGGGCGGGCGCCCGGTGGGTCGCGTGCAACGTGGACGCGACGCTGCCCACCGAACGAGGCCTGCTGCCCGGCAACGGCGCGCTGGTGGCCGCGCTGAGGACGGCGACCGGCGCGGAGCCGCTGGTGGCGGGCAAGCCGGCGACGCCGCTGCTGGAGCAGGCCGCGAAGTCCGCCGGCGCGCAGCGGCCGCTGGTCGTGGGCGACCGGCTGGACACCGACATCGCGGGCGCGGTGAACGCGGGCATGGACTCGTTGCTGGTGCTCACCGGCGTGTCCACGGAGGCGGAAGCCGCGGCCCTGCCGGAGGACCTGCGGCCCACCTACGTGGCTGCCGACCTGTCGGTGCTGCATCGGCTACCTTGAATCCTGTGAGCTTCGAGGTTCCCCTCCCCGGCCCGCCGCGTGATCCCGTGGCCGGGATCGACGACGCCCTGGCCGGTCTCGACGGGCTGGACGAGCTGGACGTGGTCGAGCACGTGGCCCGGTTCGACGACGCGCACACCGCGTTGACGGCCGCGCTGTCCAGCATCGACAAGGTCTGACGGTGCCGCGCAGGGCTCGGCTGGACGCCGAACTGGTCCGCCGCGGGCTGGCCAGGTCCCGGGAGCACGCCAGCCAACTCGTCTCCGAGGGCCGGGTGACGGTCCGCGGCACGGTGGCCACGAAACCGGCGACGGCCGTCGAGCTGGACACGGCGCTGGTGGTCCGCGAGACCGACGACCCGAACTACGCCTCGCGCGGCGCGCACAAGCTGGTCGGCGCGCTGGAGGCGTTCCACGCGGTGGACGTCAAGGGCAGGCGGTGCCTGGACGCGGGCGCGTCCACCGGCGGGTTCACCGACGTGCTGCTGCGCGCGGGCGCGCGGGAGGTCGTGGCGGCCGACGTCGGCCGCGGCCTGCTGGACTGGCGGCTGCGCACGGACGACCGGGTCGTGGTCAAGGACAAGACGAACGTGCGGTCGTTGACGCCCGAGGACATCGGCGGGCCCGTTGAACTCGTGGTGGCGGATCTCTCGTTCATCTCGTTGAGGCTGGTGCTGCCCGCGCTGGCCGCGTGCCTCGACGAGGAGGGCGACTTGCTGCCGATGGTGAAACCCCAGTTCGAGGTCGGGAAGGAACGCCTAGGCTCGGGCGGTGTGGTGCGCGACCCGGAGTTGCGGGCCGAGGCGGTGCTGGACGTCGTGGCGGCCGCGGCCGGGCTGGGCCTGCGCCTGCACGGCGTCACCGCGAGCCCGCTGCCGGGGCCGTCGGGCAACGTCGAGTTCTTCGTCTGGCTGCGCCGGGGTGAGCCCCTGGACGTGGCGGACGCCACCGCGCTCGTGCGCGCCGCCGTAGCGGAAGGACCGCAGTGAGCAGCGATCCGGTGTCGAGGGAGATCCTGCTGGTCGTCCACACCGGGCGGCGCAGCAACGTGCTGGTGGCGCAGGAGGTCGCGGCGCGGTTCGCGGCGGGCGGCGTGCGGCTGCGCGTGCTGGAGGACGAGGCGCCCGACCTGGACCCGTCGTGCTTCGCGCAGGTCGTGCTGGCCGACGAGAAGGCCGCCGAGGGCACCGAGCTGGTGTTCGTGCTCGGCGGTGACGGCACGCTGCTGCGGGCGGCGGAGCTGGCGCGGTCGGCGGGCGTGCCCGTGCTGGGGGTGAATCTCGGCCGGGTGGGGTTCCTCGCCGAGGCCGACTCGGACGCGCTGTACGAGGCGATCACGCACGTCGTCGACCGGGACTACGAGGTCGAGGAGCGGATGACGGTCGACATCACCGCTCTGGTGGACGGCGAGGTGCTGGAGAGCACCTGGGCGCTCAACGAGGCGAGCGTCGAGAAGAGCACGCGGGAACGCATCCTGGACGTCGTGGTGGAGGTGGACGGCCGGCCGGTGTCGGCGTTCGGCTGCGACGGCGTGCTGGTGGCGACCCCGACCGGGTCGACGGCGTACGCGTTCTCGGCCGGCGGGCCGGTGGTGTGGCCGGACGTGCAGGCGTTGCTGGTGGTGCCGAGCAACGCGCACGCCCTGTTCGCGCGGCCCCTGGTGGTGTCGCCGGCGTCCGTGGTGGCGCTGGAGGTCGACCCGGAGGGGCACCCGGCGGTGCTGTGCGCGGACGGCCGCCGGACGGTGAACCTGCCGCCCGGCGCGCGGGTCGAGGTGGTCGGCGGGCGGACCCCGTTGCGGCTGATCCGGCTGCGCCAGGGGCCGTTCACGGACCGGCTGGTGGAGAAGTTCGAGCTGCCGGTGCAGGGGTGGCGCGGCCCGTCCGCCGGGTAGGCCGCGCCCGGCGGGGCCGGGGGCGGCCCCGGTGAGATCAACAACGGGACACCCGCCCCCGAACACACGCTTTGTCCGTGTCGCCCAGTAGTGTTCGCCTCGTGCTGGCCGAGATGCGCATCCAGGGCCTCGGTGTGATCGACGAGGCCACCCTTGAGCTCGGCGCCGGTTTCACCGTCGTGACGGGCGAGACCGGTGCGGGCAAGACGATGGTCGTGACCGGGCTCCACCTGCTGAGCGGTGGCCGGGCCGAAGCGTCCCGCGTGCGCAACGGCGCGGACAAGGCGGTGGTCGAGGGGCGGTTCCAGGCGCCCGCGGGCAGCCCGGCGGCGAAGGTCGCCGAGGAGGTCGGCGGCGAGCCGGACGACGACGGCAGCGTGATCGCGATCCGCACCGTCGGCGCCGACGGCCGGTCCCGGGCCCACCTCGGCGGCCGGTCCGTGCCGGTCGGGGTGCTGTCGGAGCTGGCCGAGCAGCTGATCGCCGTGCACGGGCAGAACGACCAGCTGCGGCTGCTGCGGCCCGCCGAGCAGCGGGCGGTGCTCGACCGGTTCGCCGGTGACGAGGTCGCCGAGCCGCTGCGCTCCTACCGCAAGGTCCGCGACGAGTGGCTGCGGGTGGCGGCGGAGCTGACGGAGCGCACGGCGCGGTCCCACGAGCTGGCCCGCGAGGCGGAGCTGCTGCGGCACGGTCTCGCGGAGATCAGCGCGGTGGACCCGAAGCCGGGCGAGGACGAGGAGCTGATCGCCGAGGCGCGTCGGCTGGCGGACGCCGACCAGCTGCGCGAGGCCGCGTCGGGCGCCCAGTACGCGGTGTCGGGTTCGCCGGACGGCGACCCGGACAACCCCGGCGCGCTGGGCCTGATCGGCGAGGCGCGGCGGCGGCTGGTGGCCTCCGACGACCCGCAGCTGCGCGGGATGGAGTCGCGGCTGGTGGAGGCGGAGACGCTGCTCGCGGACGTCGGCGCGGAGATCGTCTCCTACCTGGAGAACCTGGACGCGGACCCGGCGCGGCTGGAGCAGGTGCTCGCCCGCCAGGCCGAGCTGAAGTCGCTGACCCGCAAGTACGCGGCGGACGTGGACGGCGTGATCGCGTGGGCGGAGGACGCGTCGTCCCGGCTGGCCGGGCTGGACACGTCCGACGAGGCGTTGGCCGCGTTGGCGGCGCGCCGCGACGAGCTGGCCGCGGAGCTGGCCGGGTACGCGCGGCAGGTGACCGCGGAGCGGACCGCCGCCGCCGAGGAGCTGGGCCGGGCGGTGTCCGAGGAGCTGACGGGCCTGGCCATGCCGCACGCCACGGTGGAGGTCGCGGTGCGGCCTCGGGTGGCCGAGCAGGGTGACGCGCAGGCGTTGCTGGTCGACGGGCAGCGGTTGCACGCGGGCGCCAGCGGTGTGGACGACGTGGAGCTGCGGCTGATCGCGCACCCCGGCGCGCCCGCGCTGCCCGTGCACAAGGGCGCGTCCGGTGGCGAGCTGTCGCGGGTGATGCTGGCGCTGGAGGTCGTGCTGTCGCACTCCGACCCGGTGCCGACGCTGGTGTTCGACGAGGTCGACGCCGGTGTGGGCGGTCGGGCCGCGGTCGAGGTCGGCCGGCGGCTGGCCCGGTTGGCGCGCAGCCACCAGGTCATCGTGGTCACGCACCTGCCGCAGGTCGCGGCGTTCGCCGACCGGCACCTGGTGGTCGACAAGACGGCGGACGGCGTGCTCACCCGCAGCGGTGTGCGGCGGCTGGACGAGTCGCAGCGGGTCGTCGAGCTGGCCCGCATGCTCGCGGGCATGGATTCCACCGATACGGGCCGGGCGCACGCCGAGGAGCTGCTGGCGGCGGCGAAGGCCGACAAGGAGAGCGTTCCCGTGGTGCGGCGCAAGGCGAAGAAGAAGTGAGCCGACGGCTGGTCGGCGTGGCGGCGCTGGTCGGGGCGGGCGCGGTGGCCGTGGTCGGCACGTTCCGGCCGCTGTTCTGGCAGGGCAGCCTGTTCCGGGACGAGCGGGTGGGGTTCACCACGACGTCGTGGGACATCACCGCCGACGCCTCGTCGTCGGAGATCGACCTCATGCTGGATCAGACGCCCCAGTTCGGCGTGCCGATCGTGATCTCGGCGGTGCTGCTGGCCATCGCGGCGGCCCTGGTGGCGCTGCCGGAGGCGCAGCGCCTGGCCGCCCGGTACGCCGCGGTGGTCGGGACGGCGCTGCTGGCCGGTTCGGTGTGGACGACCGGCATGGTCGTGGCGACGGCCGTGGACGACCCGGACGGCGAGGAGAGCCCGGTCGAGGCCATCGGCGGCTTCACGGAGGAAGTGGGCGACGGCGTCTGGGTGCTGACCGCCGCCGTGGTGCTGGCGGTGGTCGGGACGGTGCTCGTGCACGGCCGGCGCGCGACGCCGCGGCCCGAGGGGCCGGTGGTGTACCGGGTGGACGGCGACGGCGACGGCGACGACACGGACACCCCGCCGTTCGGGATTCCCGTGGTGGAGGCACCCGGGGTGGAGGTCGCGCGGATTCCGGGGACCGGGTACGACGACCGGTCCGGGGCGAACGGTCCGGCGTGAGGCGCCGGGTCGGCGTGGTGGCGCTGCTCGTCGGCGCGGCGCTGGCCGTGCTGGGCACGGTCCTCCCGCTGTACACGCACGCGTTCGACCTGGGCCGGGACCTGACCTTCGAGAACCGGCAGAACCTGTGGGGCCTGCTGAGCGGGGAGCGGGTGCAGGCCCGGGACGCCTGGTTCGGCCTGCCGGTGGTCGCCGGTGCGGGGCTGGCCGTGCTGGGCGCGGTGCTCGCGCGGCGGGCGTGGGGCAGGCTCGGCGCGCTCGCGGGCGTGATGCTGATGATCGGCGCGGTGTGGGCGGTCGCCCAGCAGGTGCTGGTGGTGGCGACGGTCGACCCCATCAGCGGCGTCACGGTCACCACCGACCTGGAGTCCGGCGCCCCGGTGCTCGTCGGCGGCCTGCTGGCGGCCCTGGCGGGTGCGCTCCTCGTGCAGGATTGGACGAGCGGCGACGCCCCGGCGGAGACCGGCGACGGCGAGGTGGCGGTGGTGCACCGGCTGGACGACCCGGACGCCGGCCCCGACGCCGACGCGGACACCCCGCCGTTCGGCATCGCGATCCCGGTGTCCGAGCTGGACGTCCCACCCGCCACTCCGCGGGCCGGCGATGCGGGGCCGGCGGGCGACGGGCGACGTCACCCGTCCGGGGGTAATCCGTCCACTGTGGATTAGTGGAGTCACTGACCAGCCCGGACCCGCTCGGCGTGTTGGCCGCCGAACCGCGCCGGACGTGAGTCACCATCGGTTCATGAAGCTCTCCGGGTTGCTCGGCCGCACGAACCACGAACTGCCAGGCGTCGTCGGCGTGGCGCGGGTCGATCGCCGCTCGGGTGACCTCCTGCGCCGCCTGAGTCCCGGCGACGTCGCCGTCCTCGACCACGTCGACATCGACCGCCGCACCGCCGAGGCGCTCGTCCACGCCGGGGTGGCGGGCGTCGTGAACGCCTCGCCGTCCATCTCCGGCCGGTTCCCGAACCTCGGCCCGGAACTGCTGGTCGAGGCCGGTGTCCCGCTGGTCGACGGCGTCGGCACGGCGGTCCTGCGCGAGATCAGGGACGGCGCCAAGCTGCGACTGCACGACGGCGGGGTGTTCGTCGGCGAGAAGGAGGTCGCGCGCGGCGTCCAGCAGACCGCCGAGTCGATCGCCGACGCGATGATCGGGGCCAAGGCGGGCATGGCCGCGCAGCTGGAGGCGTTCTCGGCGAACACCATCGAGTTCCTGCGCCGGGAGCGGTCGCTGATCCTCGACGGCGTCGGCGTGCCCGAGGTGTTCGTGCCGATCCGCGACCGGCAGGTGCTGGTCGTCGCGGGCGGCCCGCGGCACGCCGAGGAGCTGCGGAAGCTCCGCAAGTACATCCGCGAGTACCGGCCGGTGCTGATCGGCGTGGACGCGGGCGCGGACACCCTCCACGACGCCGGGTTCAAGCCGGACGTCATCGTCGGCGACCCGGACGCCATCGGCACCGAGACGTTGAAGTCCGGCTCGGAGGTCGTGGTGCCGGCGCAGACCGACGGCCACGCGCCCGGTCTGGAGCGCATCCAGGACCTGGGCATCGGCGCGGTGACGTTCCCCGCGACCGGCAACGCCGAGGACCTGGCGCTGCTGCTGGCCGAGGCGAACGGCGCGTCGCTGGTGGTGACCGTCGGCCTGCAGGCCGGGCTGCGCGAGTTCCTGGACCGCGGGAACTCCGGGTCCACCCCGTCGACGTTCCTGACCCGGCTGAAGCTGGGCAACAAGCTCGTGGACGGGCACGCCGTCGCCACGCTGCACCGCAGCCGGGTGTCGCTGGGCCTGATCACCCTGCTGGTGCTGGCCGCCGTCGTGGCGATGGTGGCCGCGCTGGCGGTGTCCGGGGTCGGGCAGGTCTACGTGGACCTGGCGGCCGACGCGTTCCGATCCGTCGTCGACTGGTTCAGGGGGTTGTTCGCGTGATCTCGCTGCGCTACCACATCGTCTCCGTCACCGCGGTGTTCCTGGCGCTGGCCGTAGGGGTGGTGCTCGGCTCCACCGCCATCAGCGGCCGGCTGCTGTCCGGGCTCACCGACGACAACAGCGCGCTCGGCGAGGAGGTCGCCGCGTTGCAGGCGCAGCGCAGCGGGCTCGACGCCCGGCTCGCCGACGCCGACCGGTTCGCCACCTCCGTCGGCCCGCTGGCCGTGAAGGGGCAGCTGGCCGACCGGACCGTCGTGGTCGTCACCACCGGCGACACCGACCCGAACGACCGGGACGCGTTGACCGGGCTGCTGCGCTCGGCGGGCGCGACCGTCACCGGGGAGCTGCAGCTCACCGACTCGTTCACCGACCCGGACAAGGCCGACCAGCTGCTGAACCTGGTCGCCCGGCTCCAGCCTGCCGGCACCCAGCTGCCCACCGGGGCCGACCCGGGGACGCGGGCGGGCGGGCTGCTCGGCTCGCTGCTGCTGATCAGCAAGGACGACAACCAGCCGCAGTCCACCCCGGACGAGCTGGCGGCCGGGCTGGGCGGGCTGGCGAGCGCCGGTTTCGTCAAGCCGGGGCAGGGGTTGCAGCCCGCGCAGCTGGCCGTGGTGCTCACCGGTGGTGCGGTGCGCGGCGACTCGGCCGGTGACCGGGCGGCGGTGGTGGCGCGGTTCGCCACCCAGCTCGACCGGTCCGGCGCGGGGACGGTGCTGGCGGGCGGGGACGGGTCGGCCGACGGCACGGGGGCGGTCGGCGTGGTGCGGGCGGACACGGCGGCGACGTCCGTGCTCTCCACCGTGGACAACCTGCACACCGCCGCCGGTCGGGTGGTGACGGTGCTGGCGTTGCGCGAGCAGCTGGAGGGGAAGGCCGGGCGGTACGGGGTGGCGGGCAACGCCGAGGCGCCCGCGCCGGGAACCGCCGGCTGACAGCGGACGGGCGGCGCCCGGGGATGGGGCCGGTGCGGGTGTCGGCCGTTCCGAGGCGTTCACCGGGCGGTTCCGGAGGCGTTGCCGGGCGTTCCCGGGGCGGTTCCGCGGGCGGATCGCGGTCGGTGGTCTCCTGTTCGAGCGACCCTAGGCCATCCGAGTGACACGCCGCCGGGCCCGCCGGCGCGCTGGGTGACCGGTGGCGTGTTAGCGTTAGGGCCCGTGGACAGGGCGCTGAGCTGTGCGGAACCACCCCAGCCGGCCCCTAGCGGAAATCCAGGACCACGGGGAGCCTCCTTGGTGCAGCAGGCACGTACGACCAAGCACGTTTTCGTCACCGGGGGTGTGGCGTCGTCCCTCGGCAAGGGGTTGACCGCCTCCAGCCTCGGGCAGCTGCTCACCGCTCGTGGTCTTCGAGTGACCATGCAGAAGCTGGACCCGTATCTGAACGTCGATCCGGGCACGATGAACCCGTTCCAGCACGGCGAGGTGTTCGTCACCGACGACGGCGCGGAGACCGACCTCGACATCGGCCACTACGAGCGGTTCCTGGCGAGGGACCTCTCCGGTGACGCCAACGTCACCACGGGGCAGGTGTACTCCGAGGTCATCGCGAAGGAGCGGCGCGGCGAGTACCTGGGCGACACGGTCCAGGTGATCCCGCACATCACCGACGAGATCAAGCGGCGCATCCGGGCGATGGCCGAGCCGGGCCCGGACGGCGTCACGCCGGACGTGGTCATCACCGAGGTCGGCGGCACGGTCGGCGACATCGAGTCGCTGCCGTTCCTGGAGGCGTGCCGGCAGGTGCGCCACGACGTCGGTCGCGACAACGTGTTCTTCCTGCACGTGTCGCTGGTGCCGTACCTCGCGCCGTCCGGCGAGCTGAAGACCAAGCCGACGCAGCACTCCGTCGCCGCGCTGCGCAACATCGGCATCCAGCCCGACGCCATCGTGTGCCGGGCCGACCGGGAGATCCCGGACGCGTTGAAGCGCAAGATCGGCCTGATGTGCGACGTGGACACCGAGGCCGTGGTGGCCGCGGTGGACGCGCGGTCGATCTACGACATCCCCAAGGTGCTGCACGGCGAGGGCCTCGACGCGTACGTGGTGCGGCGGCTCGACCTGCCGTTCCGCGACGTCGACTGGACCGTGTGGGGCGACCTGCTCGACCGGGTGCACAACCCGGCGGAGAAGGTCCGCATCGCGCTGGTCGGCAAGTACGTCGACCTGCCCGACGCCTACCTGTCGGTGACGGAGGCGCTGCGCGCGGGCGGTTTCGCGCACCGCACCAAGGTCGAGATCGTGTGGGTGCCGTCCGACGAGTGCAAGACGCCGTCCGGCGCCGCGCACGCGCTGGGCGGGCTCGACGCGATCCTCATCCCCGGCGGGTTCGGGGTGCGCGGCATCGAGGGCAAGATCGGCGCGATCACCTACGCGCGGACCCGCGGCATCCCGCTGCTGGGCCTGTGCCTGGGGTTGCAGTGCCTGGTCATCGAGGCGGCGCGGAACCTCGCGGGCATCGAGGACGCGAACTCGTCCGAGTTCGAGGAGGGCGGGTCGCCGGTCATCAGCACCATGGCCGACCAGGAGGACGTCGTCTCCGGGCAGCGGGACATGGGCGGCACGATGCGGCTCGGCGCGTACCCGGCGAAGCTGGTGCCGGGCTCGCAGGTGGCGTCGGCGTACGGGTCGCTGGAGGTGTCCGAGCGGCACCGGCACCGGTACGAGGTCAACAACGCCTACCGCGCGCAGCTCGGCGCGGCGGGCCTGGTGTTCTCGGGGACGTCGCCGGACGGGCGGCTGGTGGAGTTCGTCGAGCTGCCCGCCGACGTGCACCCGTTCTTCGTGGCCACCCAGGCGCACCCGGAGCTGAAGTCGCGCCCGACGAAGCCGCACCCGCTGTTCGCGGCGTTCGTGAAGGCGGCGCTGGACTACCGGCTGGCCGACCGGCTGCCGCTGCCCGAGACCGCGGGGGCCGCGCAGTGACCGCCCAGGAGGACACGGGCTCGCCCCGGCACGCGTTCGACACGGTGTCGTCGGAGGACGTGCACGTCGGGCGCGTCGTGGCGCTGCGGGTGGACGAGGTCGCCATGCCCGGCGGCGGCACGGCGCGGCGCGAGGTGGTGGAACACCTCGGCGCGGTGGCCGTCGTGGCGCTGGACGACGACGGCGCGGTGACGCTGATCCACCAGTACCGGCACCCGTTGGGGCGTCGGCTGTGGGAGCTGCCCGCCGGGCTGCTGGACGCCGGCGACGAGACCCCGGTGGCCGCCGCGCGCCGTGAGCTGGCCGAGGAGGTCGGGCTCGCGGCGGCGGAGTGGGTGACGTTGGTGGACGTCGCCGTGTCGCCGGGGTTCACCGACGAGGTGGTGCGGGTGTTCCTGGCCCGCGGGCTGACCGTCGTGGACCGGGACGTGCAGGGCGAGGAGGAGGCCGACCTGGAGGCGAAGGCCTTCCCGTTGGCCGACGCGGTGGCGATGGCGCTGGCCGGTGAGATCGTGAACGGTCCCGCCGTGGCCGGTCTGCTCGCCGCGCAGGCCGTCGTCGAGGGCCGGGCCGAGGGCCGTCCGGCGGACGCCCCGTTCCACGACCGGCCGACGCGCTTCGCGGCGCGGCAGTCCTGAGCGCGCGACCCGGGGGTCCCGAACGCGGGACCCCAGGGTCGGCTTGGGGGATGATGGTCGGCGTGGGTGTGCGCGGGCCGTTGGCGTTGGCCGGGGCGGCGTTGGCCGGGTGCGGGGTGCTGCTGGTCGTGGACCCCAACCGGCCGGGGTCGTGGCTGCCGCCGTGCCCGCTCTACGCGTTGACGGGCATCCAGTGCCCGGCGTGCGGGTCGACGCGGATGGTCCACGCCCTGCTGCACGGTGACGTGGTCGCCGCCTGGCAGTTCAACGCGGTCATGCTGGTCGCCGGGCTGCCGCTGCTGGTGTGGCTGTGGGCGCGGTGGTTCCGGGCGGCCCGGGCCGGCACGCCGACACCGCGCGTGTCGCCGAAGGTGGGCGTGCCGGTGGTGGCGTTGGCCGCCACGTGGATGCTGGCGCGGAACCTAGTCGCGTAGCTTGCGGCCCTCGCTGTCCGTGCCGCCGTTGACGAGCAGGATGATCCCGTCGATCAGGGACCAGATGCCGCAGCCGCCGCAGGTCAGCAGCTGGGCGATGCCGATGCCGGTGTCGCCGATGTAGAAGCGGCCGATGCCGAACGGCAGCGCCAGCTGCAGCACGCCGGCCGCGATCTTCGACTTGTCCGACAAGGGCTGCCCGGTCACCGGGTCGACGCCGTACGGCGCGTTGGGGTTGTAGCCGGGTGGGTAGTTGTACGCGTAGGCCTGCGTCGGGTCCGCGTAACCGGGCGGCACTCCCGGCACACCGTGGCCTGGCGTGCTGTAGCCGGGCGTGCTGTAGCCGGGCATCGGCGGCGGGGGCGGGTACGCGGCGGTCGGCGTCGGGTACGACGGCGGCGCGAACACCGGGTGCGGCGGCGGCAGGTCGCGGAACAGGGCGGACAGCTCGTGCGCGGTCTGGGCCGCGGACGCGTAGCCGACGCGCTGCTCGTACTCGCCGATCTCCAGGCGGCCGGCCGCGAAGTGGTCGTTCAGGGCGTTGATCGCCTCTTCGCGCTGCTGGTCGCCGATGCGCACCTGGTGTGGTTCCGACACGGGTCAAACGCTAACAGCCGAACCTTCCTGGTGAGCCGGAACCCGCTGGTCGACCTACCCTTTCAGGGTGCTGGTCGGAGTGCCGCGAGAGGTGAAGAACCACGAGTACCGGGTCGCCGTCACGCCGGCGGGCGTGGTAGAGCTGACGCGCCGCGGCCACCGGGTGCTGGTCGAGTCGGGAGCGGGCGCCGGGTCGTCGATCACGGACGCCGAGTTCACCGCCGCGGGCGCCGTGGTCGTGCCGGACGCGGACGACGTGTGGGGCGACGCCGAGCTGGTGCTGAAGGTCAAGGAGCCGGTCGCCGAGGAGTTCCACCGGATGCGGCCCGGGCTGACCCTGTTCACCTACCTGCACCTGGCCGCCGACGCCGAGTGCACGCGGGCCGTGGTCGCGTCGGGCGTCGACGCCGTCGCCTACGAGACCGTGCAGCTGCCGGACGGGTCGTTGCCGCTGCTCGCGCCGATGAGCGAGGTCGCCGGCCGGATGGCCGCCCAGGTCGGCGCGCACTGCCTGGAGCGCAACCAGGGAGGGCGGGGCGTGCTGCTCGGCGGTGTGCCCGGTGTGCCCGCGGGGAAGGTCGCGGTGATCGGGGCCGGTGTGGCGGGCATGAACGCTGCCGCGGTGGCGCTCGGCATGCAGGCCGAGGTGGTCGTGCTGGACACGAACGTCAACCGGCTGCGGCAGATCGACTTCACCTACCGCGGGCACCTGCAGACGGTGACCGGCAACGCGTACGAGGTGGAGAAGGCGTGCAGGTGGGCGGACCTGGTCATCGGCGCGGTGCTCGTGCCGGGCGCGAAGGCGCCGAAGCTGGTGAGCAACCAGCTCGTGTCCACCATGAGGTCCGGGTCGGTGCTCGTGGACATCGCCATCGACCAGGGAGGGTGCTTCGCCGACTCCCGCCCGACCACGCACGACGACCCGACGTACCGGGTGCACGACTCGGTGTTCTACTGCGTGGCCAACATGCCGGGCGCCGTGCCGCACACCTCGACGTGGGCGCTGACCAACGTCACACTGCCCTACGTGACCGCGTTGGCGGACAAGGGTTTCCGGCAGGCGATCGGCGACGACCCGGCGTTGGCGAAGGGCGTGAACGTGGTGCGGGGCGCGGTCGTGCAGGCTGAGGTGGCCAAGGCGCACGGTCTTCCCCACGTGCCGCTGGCGCAGCTGTGAGGGACGGCGGTGGGCCGGACGCGTTGGGTCGCGCGTCGGAGGGCCGAGAACCGAGAGCCGAAGACGGCGGGCTGTCTGGCCCGGAATCGGCTCGGGCCGGGTCGGGTCGGGCCGAGTCGGTGGGGTGGTGGGGGCGCGAGTGGTGGGTGAAGGGGCGAGGGGAGCGGAATTGTCGGACCCCTTGGGTAACGTAAAAGCAGGGGTCCCCTTGGCGGGTACCCCTGCGGGGCGTGCGGTGGGGGCGTTCCTCGACCACCTGGCGGTGGAGCGGGGCACGTCGCGCAACACGCTCGACTCCTACGCCCGCGACCTGCGCCGGTACGCCCGCCACCTGGAGCGGCTGGGGGTGGACGACCTCTCCGGCGTCACGGAGGCCGTCGTCGGCGACTTCCTGGCGTCGTTGCGCGAGGAGGGCCTGGCCGCGTCGTCGGCCGCGCGGACCCTGGTCGCCGTGCGCGGCCTGCACCGGTTCGCCCACCGCGAGGGCATCACCGGGCACGACCCGGCCCGCGACGTCCACCCGCCGACCCCTCCGCGCCGGCTGCCGAAGGCGCTGCCCGTGGACGACGTGCTGAAGCTCCTCGACGTCCCCGGCGACACCCCGGCTCAGCTGCGCGACCGCGCCCTCCTCGAACTGCTCTACTCCAGCGGCGCGCGGATCTCCGAGGTCGTCGGCCTCGACGTGGACGACGTGGACGCCGCCGAGCGCACCGTCCTCCTCGACGGCAAGGGCGGCAAGCAGCGGATCGTGCCCGTCGGCCGGCCCGCGCTCCGGGCGCTGGACGCGTACCTGGTGCGCGCCCGCCCCAGCCTGGCGAAACGCGGCACGCCCGCGCTGTTCCTCAACGCCCGCGGCGGCCGGCTGTCGCGCCAGACCGCGTGGCACGTCCTGAAGACCGCCGCCGAACGGGCCGGCATCCGGGCCGAGGTCTCCCCGCACACGCTGCGGCACTCGTTCGCCACCCACCTGCTCGAAGGCGGCGCCGACGTGCGGGTCGTGCAGGAGCTGCTGGGCCACTCCTCCGTGACGACGACGCAGGTCTACACACTCGTCACGGTCAACACCTTGCGCGAGGTCTACGCGACCGCCCATCCTCGCGCATCGGGTGGAACATGAGCGCGCCACGGGTACCGTGGGCGGTCGCCTGACCGGGTAACCCACCCCGATTCAAGAGCCCGACGAGCTGGAGGTGCCGACCAGGTGCCGAACTTGGACGAGCCCGAGCCCACCGCGATCGAGCTGGGCGCGGTGCTGCACGCGTTGAGCGACGCCACCCGGCTGGCGGTGGTGCGGCAGATCGACGCCGACGGCGAACGCCTGTGCGGCGCGCTGACCGTGGACGTCGCCAAGTCCACCCTGTCGCAGCACCTGCGCGTGCTGCGGGAGGCGGGCATCACCCGCACCAGGGCGTGCGGCAACCAGCGGTGGGTGTCGTTGCGCCGCGACGACCTGGACGACCTGTTCCCCGGGCTGCTCGACGTGGTGCTCCGGGCCGCCGACCGGACCGGCGCGAACCGGTGAGAAACGGTGGCGGGCGCTACGGCGGGGCGCGTTGCTGGTAGGCCTCGGTGTGCTTAGGCTGCGCCCAGGCAGAGGACTAGGAACGAGAAGGCGATGTCGACACCGGAGCACGCGGGCCAGACGTGGGGCGCACCCCCACCGCCCCCGCCGCGGTCCGCCGTGCCGCGAGCCTCGGTCGAACTGAGCCTCGCCCCGCACGCCGCGCCCGCCGACGAGGACGCTGCCGAGCAGGTCGCGGGCGACATGGGGCCCACCGGGCGGCCGCTGCGCCAGATCGCCGACCCGCCGCTGATCGCCCACCACGGGCCGGCGAAGATCCTCGCCGTCTGCAACCAGAAGGGCGGGGTCGGCAAGACCACGTCCACCATCAACCTCGGCGCGGCGCTCACCGAGTACGGGCGGCGGGTGCTGCTGGTCGACTTCGACCCGCAGGGCGCGCTGTCCGTCGGCCTCGGCGTGCACCCGCACCAGCTCGACCAGACGATCTACAACGTGATCATGGAGCGCAACGTCGCCGTCGGCGACGTGATCATGCGCACCCCGGTCGAGGGCATGGACCTGCTGCCCAGCAACATCGACCTGTCCGCGGCGGAGATCCAGCTGGTGTCCGAGGTGGGCCGCGAGCACACGCTGGTGCGCACGCTGCGACCGGTGATCGAGCACTACGACTACGTGCTGGTGGACTGCCAGCCGTCGCTCGGCCTGCTCACCGTGAACGCGCTCGCCGCCGCCGACGGCGTCCTCATCCCGCTGGAGTGCGAGTTCTTCAGCCTGCGCGGGGTCGCCCTGTTGATCGACACCATCGAGAAGGTCAGGGAGCGGTTGAACCCGAAGCTGGAGATCACCGGAATCCTCGCCACCATGTACGACCCGCGCACCCTGCACTCCCGCGAGGTGATGGCGCGCGTCGTCGAGGCGTTCGGCGACGTCGTGTTCGACACGGTGATCAACCGCACCGTCCGGTTCCCGGAGACGACCGTCGCCGGCGAGCCGATCACCCGCTGGGCCCCGCGCTCGGCGGGCGCGAAGGCGTACCGCGCGCTGGCGCGCGAGGTGATCGCCCGGTGACCCGACGCCCATCGCTGCCGGGCGCGTCCGAGCTGTTCCGCCTCACGACGGGCTCCGCCCCCACCCCCGACGTGCCCGCGCAGGAGCAGCCGGCGCAGCGGCGGGGGACCGGTCGGCAGAAGCACTCCACCAAGATCACCGTGTACGTGTCGGACGAGGAGCTGCTGGCGCTGGAGCACGCGCGGCTGGCGTTGCGCGGCGAGCACGGCCTGGCCGTCGACCGCGGCCGCGTGGTGCGCGAGGCCATCGCGATCGTGCTCGACGACCTCGAAGGGCACGGCGCGGACTCGCTCCTGGTGCGTAGGTTGCGCGAGCAGTGAGCGGTGACGCACCCGAACCGGTGGCGGTGGTCGGTGACGGGCGGTTCCAGGTCAAGCTGACCAACTTCGAGGGGCCGTTCGACCTGCTGCTCCAGCTCATCTCGCAGCACACGCTGGACGTCACCGAAGTCGCGCTGCACACCGTCACCGACGACTTCATCGCCTACATCCGGGCGCTCGGCGACCAGTGGGACCTCGACGAGACGACCGAGTTCCTGGTCATCGCGGCCACGTTGCTCGACCTGAAGGCGGCCCGGCTGCTGCCCGCGGGCGACGTGGAGGACGAGGACGACCTGGCGTTGCTGGAGGCCCGCGACCTGCTGTTCGCGCGGCTGCTGCAGTACCGGGCGTACAAGCAGGTCGCGGCGCTGTTCGGGGAGCTGGAACGGGGAGCGTACCGGCGTTACCCCAGGTCGGTGGCGTTGGAGCAGCGGTACGAAGGGTTGCTGCCCGAGGTGATGCTGGGCGTGGACGCGCGGCGGTTCGCCGAGATCGCCGCGGTCGTGTTCCGGCCCAAGCCGCCGCCGACGGTGTCGACGTCGCACATCCACCAGCACCGGGTGTCCGTGCGGGAGCACGCCGACCTGCTGCGCGCGCGGCTGGCGGAGGTGGGGACGGCGACGTTCGCCGAGCTGATCGCCGAGTGCACGGAGACGATGGAGGTCGTCGCCCGGTTCCTGGCGCTGCTGGAGCTGTACCGGGAGCGGGCGCTGGCGTTCGAACAGCCGGACCCGCTCGGCGAGCTGCGCATCACGTGGGTCGGCGGGACCATCGAGGAGGCGCAGGCACACGCCCGCGACGAGGACGAGGAGTACGGGTGAGCGACCACCGACCGACCGGCCCGGACCTGGCCCCGGACCGCGACGTCGCTCCCGAGTCGGTCCCGGCCGGGTCGGACACCGCCGAGCCGAAGACGGCTGGGTCCGACGCGGCTGGGTCCGACGCGACTGGGTCGGGCGTGGCCGGGTCGGAGACGGCCGGGTCGGACACCGCGGGGTTCCAGCGGGTCGACGCGGTGGCCGAGGTGGCCGGCGTGGCGCCGCCCCTGCCCGCCGACCTGCCCGAACCGGACGACGAGGCCGAGGCCGGCGGGTTGCCGGACCTCGCCGACGACGCCGAGTTCGAGGGCGCGCTGGAGTCGATCCTGCTCGTCGTGGACAGCCCGATCGCCGAGGAGCAGCTGGCCGGCGTCCTCGACCAGTCGGTGAGGCGCGTCACCGCGGCCCTGCACCGGCTGGCCGCCCGGTACACCGAGCAGGGCAGCGGCATCGACCTGCGTAGAATCGGGGACGGCTGGCGGTTCTACACACGGGACCGCTTCGCGCCATTCGTGGAGAAGCTGCTGCTCGACGGGCAGCGCGCCAAGCTCACCCGGGCCGCGTTGGAAACGCTCGCGGTCATCGCCTACCGGCAGCCCGTGACGAGGGCCCGGATCGCGGCGGTCCGCGGGGTGAACGTGGACGGGGTCATCCGCACGCTCGTCGCGCGCGGTCTGATCGCCGAGACGGGCACGGACTCCGACACGGGTGGCATCCTGTACCGCACGACCGAACTGTTCCTGGAGCGGTTGGGGCTGTCGTCGTTGGGCGACCTGCCGCCGATCGCTCCCCTGCTGCCCGAAGTGGATGCGATCGACGATGTCTGACCAGGCCGTGCCGAAGCGCTCGGCGCCAGGTTCTTCCGGGCAACCCGAGGGGATCCGGCTCCAGAAGGTGCTCGCCAAGGCGGGCATCGCCTCGCGGCGGGTCGCCGAGGAGCTGATCGAACTCGGCCGCGTGCAGGTCGACGGCGAGGTGGTCCGGGAGCAGGGCCGCCGCATCGACCCGGACACCGCCGTGGTGCACGTCGACGGCGTGCGCGTGGTGCTCAAGGAGGACGTGGTCACCCTCGCCTTCAACAAGCCGCACGGCGTGCTCTCGACCATGCACGACGACGCGCACCGCCCGTGCGTCGGCGACTACCTGCACAACCGCAAGGAACGCCTGTTCCACGTGGGCAGGCTCGACGCCGACACCGAGGGCCTGCTGCTGCTGACGAACGACGGCGACCTGGCCCACCGGCTGATGCACCCGTCGTACGAGATCTCCAAGACCTACCTCGCCGAGGTGCCCGGCCCGATCCCGAAGGACCTGGGCAAGCGCTTGCGCGCGGGCGTCGAACTGGAGGACGGCCCGATCGCGGTCGACTCGTTCAAGCTGATCTCGTCCATGCCGGGCAAGGCGCTGGTCGAGGTCGTGCTGCACGAGGGGCGCAAGCACATCGTGCGCCGCCTGCTCGACCACGTCGGCCACCCCGTGGAGCACCTGGTGCGGACCGCCGTCGGCGAGGTGCGGCTGGGCAACCAGCGCCCCGGCTCGATGCGGGTGCTCAACCGGCAGGAGGTCGGCGCCCTCTACAAGGCCGTCGGCCTGTAGTCGGACCAGGGTTCGCGAGCGGCCCGCGGGTCGTCCCACCGGGACGGCACGCTGGCCGTTCGGTTACGTCAGCGTGTGCTGAAAGCACATTGCAAGATCACATGGCGAAGTTTCACCGCCACGCATTGTGGCAGCGCACTTCACTCTCTAGATTGATCCGGGTTGGCTGGGGTTGATCAACTGGGAAGAGGCGTTGCGCGTGCGTGCGCTCACCCGAGGACTGCTCGGCATCGCCGGGTTCCTCGTCGTCTGGGAGCTGTTCGGCCGGTCCGCGCTCGTGCGCGCGGACTTCCTGCCACCGCCGTCCGTGGTGGCGGTGGAGCTCGTGAAGTTGCTCGGCGACGAGGCGTTCCTGCGTGACGTCATCGCGACGGTCCTCGCGCTGCTGATCGCGCTCGGGCTGTCGGTGGCGATCGCCGTCCCCCTCGGCCTGGTGCTCGGCAGCGTGGCGTCGGTCCGCCACGCCACCCGCGCGGTGGTCGAGTTCCTGCGGCCGATCCCGTCCGTGGCGCTCATCCCGCTGGCCATGGTGCTCATCGGCATCGGACCGGAGACCAAGATCAGCCTCGCGGTGTACGCGGCGATCTGGCCGATCCTGTTCAACACCATCTACGCGCTCGACGAGCTGGACCCGCTGCTCGTCGAGACGGCACGGGCGTTCGGCACGGGCCGGTTGCGCGTGCTGGTGTCCGTGGCGCTGCCCAGCGCGTTGCCGTTCGTGCTGACCGGAATCCGGCTCGCCGCCACGACGAGCCTCGTCGTGGTGGTCAGCGTGGAACTGCTCGCCGGCGGTTCCGGCGGGATCGGGCAGTTCATCGGCGACGCGCGCAGCGGCGCGGGGCGGATGGACATCGTCCTCGCCGGCACCGTCGTCGCGGGCGTCATCGGCTACCTGCTCAACGAGAGCCTGGAACGCGCGCAGCGCCGCTGGGTCGGCTGGAGCTCGGTCACCGGAGGTCGGTCGTGAACCGCTTCGTCCAGCGGTGGGCGGTGTTCGTCGGCCTCGTCGTGGTGTGGGAACTGCTCACCTGGTTCGCCGACGACACGTTCTTCCCGCGTCCGTCCGAGATCGTCGTGGCGGCGCAAGGGTTGTGGTTCTCCGGCCCCGCCGGTGACCTGTTCCTCACCGACGCGGTGTTCGAGCACATGCTGCCGAGCATCGGTCGGCTGCTCGCCGGGTGGGGGATCGCCGCCGTGCTCGGCATCGCCATCGGCGTGGCGCTCGGCCGGTCCGAGACCGGCACGCAGTACGCCGGGCCGCTGCTCACGTTCATGCGCTCGATCCCGCCGCCGCTGCTGGTGCCGGTGTTCCTGCTCGTGTTCAGCGTCGGCACCCAGATGCAGCTCGCCACGATCGTCTTCGGCGTGCTGTGGCCCATCCTGCTCAACAGCGTCGACGGCGCACGTTCCGTCGACACCACGAAGTTCGAGACCTCGGCGGTGTTCCGCATCCCCAAACCCCAGTGGGTCCTCGGTGTCGTCCTGCCTTCCGCGGCGCCGAAGATCTTCGCCGGGCTGCGGGTCTCCCTGTCGCTGTCGCTGGTGCTCATGGTCGTGTCCGAACTGGTCGGCACCGACAACGGGATCGGGTCGCAACTCCTCGTCGCACAGCGGGAGTTCGACTTCCCCGACATGTGGGCCGGGATCGTCCTCCTGGGCGTCCTCGGCTACGCCCTCAACACCGTGCTCCTCGCGTTCGAGCGCAAAGCCCTTGCGTGGCAACCGAAGCAGGAGCGCACCCCCGCGACGGTGGAGGAAAAATCATGACCGCGATGCTCGAAGTGGCCGACCTCGGCCACACGTACCAGGCGAAGGACGGCGCGCACACCGCGATAGCCGACCTGTCGTTCACCGTCGGCACCGGCGAGCTGGTCTGCGTGGTCGGTCCGTCCGGCTGCGGCAAGTCCACGCTGCTGCGCACGATCTCCGGCCTGATCCGCCCGACCCGCGGCGAGATCAGCCTGCACGGCAACGAGGTCCGCGGCGTGCCGGAGGACCTGGCCGTCGTGTTCCAGGACTACAGCCGCTCGTTGTTCCCGTGGCTGACGGTGCAGAAGAACGTCGAGTTCCCGTTGCGCCGCACCCTCGGCCGCGCCGAGCGCCGTGCCCGCGCGGCGGAGGCGTTGGAGTGGGTCGGGTTGTCCGACGTGGGCCGCAAGTACCCGTGGCAGCTGTCGGGCGGGATGCAGCAGCGCGTGGCGATCGCCCGTGCCCTGGCCTACCGGCCGGCGCTGCTGCTGATGGACGAGCCGTTCGCGTCGGTCGACGCGCAGACCCGGTTCGAGCTGGAAGACCTGCTGCTGAAGGTGCGGACCGAGCAGGACACCACCGTGCTCGTCGTGACGCACGACATCGACGAGAGCGTCTACCTGGGCGACCGCATCCTGGTGCTCTCGACGTCGCCCGCGTCCGTGGTGGCGGACCTGAAGGTCGAGCTGCCCGCGCAGCGGGACCAGATCACCACGCGCGAGTCCGAGGCTTTCGTGGCGCTGCGGGCGGAGGTGGCGCGGCTGCTGAACGTCGGCAAGACCTCCGAGGAGGTCAAGGCGCGCCGCAAGGCGAACGAGCAGCAGGCCGCGAAGTGGGCCGAGGCGGAGCGCGCGGAGGCGGAGCGGGGCGACGCCTCGCGGGTCGACGCCGCCGAGGAGCGCGCCACGACGTGACCGGCCTTCGCGTGAGTTAGCGAGCGCGCAGCGGGCGATCCGCGGCTCGTCGGCCCCCTGGGGGACGGCGCCGGGGGTCGCCCGTTGTCGTGTCCGGGACGGCTGCTGCCGGGTGGGATGGGGGTCTGGGAACGGCTGCTGCCGGGTGCGGTGGGGGTCTGGGAACGGCTGCTGCCGGGTGCGGTGGGGGTTTGGGGGACGGCCGCTGCCGGACGCGCGGTGGGGTGCGCTGCGGGGGCGGCGGAGGCGCGGTGACGTTGCGCGGGACGGGCGCTGCGAGGGCATGCTGCCAGGTGCGCTGCGGCGGCGGTGAGCGGTCGCCGGGAGATGCGCGGCGGCGGCGTTGGGCGGTCGCTGGGAGGTGCGTTGAGGCGGCGTTGCGCGGTTTGTCGCGAGGGTGTGCGGCGGGGTAGTGGGGTGGGGTTGCCGGTGGCCTGTGAACGGGCGTTTCGACGGTGATCGTTCACAACGATTCGACATCGTTCCCGCGACAGAACTGCTGCGGCGGGGAGCGTGCGGCGGGGTTTGACAGCGCTTTCCCGACCGTGCGACGGGCGGGGTGGCCGAAGTATGTCCGGGAGATTTCCGGCGGCAATCCGGGGCATTTCGCGGGCGGTCGTCGGCACGTCGCCGGAGGCGGTCACGGCAATGCGCTGAGGGGCGCCTCGGCGTCCACGGGTTGGAATCGGCGACGAATGCATCGCGCCGTCGTGCGAAGAAGCTGCGTTTAGCGAGATCGAGAATGAGAAGCCGAATGATCCGACCTGCGCCTTGTTCTCCGCTGGCGGCACCACGGTGTGCGGTGGCGGAGAACAAGGCGGCGGCGATTCCCGCGGTCACCTGCCGTTCGGGACGACAATGGCCCCGCTAATCGTGGGAGGTCCACTCACGGCCCCACGTAGTTTTGCGCGAAATATCCCGCGGACGACCCGGAGGCGATGAGGTGCTCCAGTCGAGCCTGCCCCAAACGGCCCAGGAACGGCTCGGGCGAACGGTGGATCATGAACACCATCCACTGCGAGAACTCCTGCGCACGCCAGACCCGTCGCAGGCACACCTCGGAGTACGTCCGGAGGCCCGTCTCATCGCCCGTTCGGTGGTACTTCGTCAGGGCGTCGGCGAGCACCTCGGCGTCGTGCAGGGCGAGGTTCATGCCCTTCGCGCCGACGGGCGTGATGATGTGCGCCGCGTCCCCCAGCAGGTAGAGGCTGCCGTGGTTCATTGGTTCAACCACATGGCTGCGCATGTCGAGGATGCGCTTCTCCGTGATGCGCCCCTCGGTGAGCTTCCAGTCGGAGTCCCGGAGCTCCAGCCTCTTGCGCAGCTCCGCCCACACCCGCTCGTCGGGCCAGTTGTCCACGGTGTCGTCCACCGGGACCTGGAGGTAGTAGCGCGAAACCGTGGAACTGCGGAGCATGTGCCCGGCGAATCCATCCGGGTGAAGTGCGTAAATCACCTTGTGGGTGGATGGCGGAGCCTCGGCGAGGATGCTCAGCCATTCGATCCCGTGCTGGTGGCTGAACTCCTGGACCGCGCCCGCCGGGATGCTGCGCCGCGACACCCCGTGGAACCCGTCCGCGCCGGCGATGAACGAGCACTCCAGCCGCTCCCGCGTCCCGTCGGCGTTCGTCCAGCTCAGAGCCGGTTCGGACGTCTCGATGTCGTGCAGCTGGACGTCCGTGACGGACCAGCGGACCTCCCCGCCGCGCTCGTCGACGTAGATGCGCGCGAGGTCCCGGACGACCTCCTGCTGCGGGTAGATGAAGTGCGTCTGGCCGCCGTACAGCGTGGCGTAGTCGACCTCGTACGCCTCGCCGTTCACCCGGAATTCGCACGCCCCATGCCTATCCGCCTCTCGGAGCAACCGGTCCGCCAGCCCGTGCTCTGTCAACATTCGCACCGCGCGGTGCTCCAGGACGCCGGCGCGCGGCCTGGTCTCGATGTACTCCCGGGTGCCTTTCTCCAGCACAACGCAGGGGATTCCGGCCTCGCGGAGCAGGTTCCCCAACGTCAATCCCGCCGGGCCCGCTCCGACGATGCCCACCGGGCGCCGGTTGCTCTGTACGGCCCATTCCGCGTGAAGTTCGCTCACCGCATACCCCAACCTCTGGACAGCCTGTGCAAAGATGCTCACCGAAGGTAGTGGATCAGCCTTCGAGTGTCGGTCGACTGGGGTCTTGCCGAACCACGTGTGTCACTTTGCGTGGCCCTGCAGTGCCTCTGTCGCCCGTGCATCCTGCCCCGCAATGTCGCCACTCCAACAGGAGATGTCCCCCATGACTCGAAGAGTCGGCCTCTCGGCCCGAAGGATCTTCGGCGTAGTGTCCGCTGTCGCGATGCTCGCCGTGGTCTCCGGCTGCGGTCTGCTCGGTGGTTCCGAGGACAAGCCCGCGGATGCCGCGGGCACCCCGGGCAAGGTCGAAAAGGCCAAGATCACTCTGGGCCTGCTCCCCATCCTCGACGTCGCGTCGGTCCACGTCGCGATCAAGAAGGGTTACTTCAAGGAGGAGGGTCTGGAGGTCGACGTCAAGATCATCCAGGGTGGCGCCGCGGCCATCCCGGGTCTGATCAGCGGTGACCTCGACGTCACGTTCGGCAACTGGGTCTCGTTCTTCGGCGCCGAGGCGAAGGAGGCCGCGAAGAGCGTCGACGGCCTCAAGCTCGTCAGCGACGGCTACCAGGCCAAGCCCGAGATGTTCCTGATCCTCGCGAAGGCCGACTCGCCCATCAAGTCCCCCAAGGACCTCGAGGGCAAGACGATCGCGATCAACACCTTCAAGAACATCGCCGAGCTCACCGCGAAGGCGACGCTGGAGGCCAACGACGTCGACCCGGCCAAGGTGACGTTCAAGGAGTTCCCGTTCCCGGACATGGAGGCGGCGGTCCAGAACGGCACGGTCGACGCGGCCTTCATGGTGGAGCCGTTCATCAGCCGCGCCCAGCGCGCGAGCGGCCAGATCACCGTGCTCGACGCGGCGTCCGGCCCGACGGCCGACATCCCGATCGCGGGCTACGCCACGACCGGCAAGTTCGTGAAGGAAAACCCCAACACCGTCGCCGCGTTCCAGCGCGCGATGGCGAAGGGCCAGCGCGACGCGGCGGACCGCCCCACGGTCGAGCCGCTGCTGGTGGAGTACGCCAAGGTCGACAAGGAAACCGCCAGCCTCGTGCACTTCGGCGAGTTCCCGACCACGCTGGACGCCACCCGGTTGCAGCGCGTCGCGAACCTGATGCGAACCTACGGTCTGCTGGAGAAGGACTTCGACGTCAAGCCGATGTTGCACGGCGGCGGCGGTAGCTGATCAGGCGGGGGAGCCCGTCGCCGGGCTCCCCCGTCACGTGTTTCCCGCTCGGGTCGAGGGCATGAAAAATCCGTGAACGCCGGTTAGCGATCGTTTAGCGGGTCCAGGTGTGGTCTGCGCGACAATGGTTGATTTGCAAACTACCGGCTTCTCGTCCGAACGGCGGTATCACTCGGCGGGTTTTTCCACCAAGATCCACCGGGTTTGTAGGGATGTGTCGTTTCACTGGCTGGGGGGCTGGGGAGTGTGCTGACGGTGCGCGGTCACGACGACCACGCCTCCGGGAAAGATCCGGAGCGGATTCAACTCGACACGGGTGCCGCTGAGAGCGGTCCACCCGACTCGGGTCCCAGCACAGGCGCCGTGCCCGCCGACCGGGGAGTCTCCCGGTGGCGTCTGCGGAACTGGCGCCTGCGCAGCAAGCTGGCCGTGGTGCTCCTGGTGCCCGCGCTGAGCACGCTGACCCTCGCGGGTCTGCGGCTCAACACCCAGCTCGACGACGTCGAGCTGTTCGGCCAGATCCAGCGGGAGCTCCAGCTGTCCGCCCAGGCGGCCGCGGTGTCCGACGCGCTGCAGCTGGAGCGCGACGCGGCGGTCTGGTTCGTCGCGGGCGGCCGGCGGGACAACGCCGCCGAGCTGGTGGCACGGTCCAGCAAGGTCGACGCCGAGGTGGGCAGGCTGCGCGACGTCGCGGCGTCCACCACCGGCATCGACGAGGCCGTGCGCGAGTCGTTCCAGAAGTCGTTGCAGTCGCTCGACGGCCTCAACGCGCTGCGGAACACGGTGACCACCACCAGGTACCCCGACATCTCGGTGCACAGCGCCTACGGCCAGGTCCTAGCCGCGCTCGCCCAGGTGCACCGGGCCACCGCGAGCAGCCTGAGCGACGAGACGATCACGCCGCTCGCCGAGGCCAACCTCGCGCTGTACAGCGCGAAGGAGCAGCTGTCGCAGCAGAACTCGATCCTGCTGTCCACGGCGGAGCGCGGCGAGTTCGCACCGGGCCAGGTGAACGCCCTGCGCGCGGCGCAGTCCCGACTGGACGCCGCGCTCACCGACTTCGCCAACACCGCGAGCCAGGAGAACCGCCAGCTGCTGGCGGACACCGTCTCCGGGTCCTCGGTGGACGGTCGCAACAGGCTGGTGCAGCTGGCGCTCGTGCAGCAGGCCGACGCGGGCAAGGTGTCCATCTCGGACGCCGACGTGATGCGCGTCGGCGAGGAGACCGCGGCGCTGCTGCGGTCCGTGTCCGAGGACATCGAGCAGCAGGTCGACCGCGCGGCCGTCGACCTCACCGAGGCCGCCCGCGCGTCCGCCTGGCGTGACGCGGCGCTGGTCGCCGTCGCGCTGGTGATCGCGTTCGCCCTCATGGCGTTCGTCGCCCGCTCGATGCTGACGCCGCTGCGCGTGCTGCGCCGCACCGCGTTGGACGTGGCCCGCAACCGCCTGCCGGACGCGATCAAGCGGATCCGGACGCACCGCGACCCGGCCCGCGCCGCGGAAGAGGCGCTGGTGCCGGTGCCGATCAACACGACCGAAGAGGTCGGCCAGGTGGCGCGGGCGTTCGACGCCGTGCAGCGCGAAGCCGTCCGCCTCGCCGTCGAGCAGGTGGCGCTGCGCGCGAACGTCAACGACATGTTCATCAACCTGTCCCGGCGCTCGCAGGCGCTGGTCGAGCGGCAGATCACCGTCATCGACCGGCTGGAGCAGGACGAGCAGGACCCGGACCAGCTGGCCAGCCTGTTCGAGCTGGACCACCTGGCCACCCAGATGCGCCGCAACAGCGAGAACCTGCTGGTGCTCTCCGGCACCACGGTCAACCGGCGCGTCACCCGGCCGGTGCCGATCTCCGAGGTGCTGGGCGCCGCGGTCTCCGAGGTGGAGAAGTACGCCCGCATCCAGATCGCGCCCGCGCCGGAGCTGAAGATCCAGGGCCGCGTCGTCAACGACCTCGCGCACCTCATCGCCGAGCTGCTGGACAACGCGACCGCGTTCTCCAAGCCCACCACCAAGGTGACCGTGCGGGCGATCGAGACCCGGCGCGGCGAGGTGTCCATCCGCATCCACGACCGCGGTGTCGGCATGCAGGAGCAGGACGTCATCGAGGCCAACACCAAGCTCGCCGACCCGCCCGAGGTCGACGTGTCGGTGGCCCGCGAGATGGGCCTGTACGTGGTCGGCCAGCTCGCCAAGCGGCACGACATCCGGGTGACGCTGACGAACAACGACGACATAGAGGGTGGTGTGACCGCGCAGGTCGTGCTGCCGGTCGGACTGCTGCACCGCGGCCCCGAGCCGGTCCAGGCGCAGCCCGCGCCGCCGGCCCTGCCGCCGCGCCAGGCCAACCCCGAGCTGGAGGACAGCGGCGTCGGCGTGCTCGCCGGCGTGCCGAAGTGGACGCCGGAGATCGCGCCCGGCGGCTTCCAGCCGCTGGACGCGACGCCCGCGCCGTTCCCGCAGGTCGTGCACACGCACGACGCCGAGCCCGGCGGGTACTTCGAGGTCGAGCAGACCTCGACGTCGGACCTGTTCACGCCCACCGTCACGGAGACCGTGCCGCCGCGCGACGACGAGCTGCCCGACTACTCGTACCCGCCCGCCACCCGGCAGCCCGAGCCGGTCGTGGTCGAGGAGGACGACGCCTCCACCCAGCGGCTCCCGATCTACGAGGACGTGCTGTCCCGCTGGTTCCAGGGCGGCGAGGCGGAGGCCGCCGTGCGCGGCGAGCTGGGCGGCGACCGCCCGGCCGAGCGCCCGGC